>DASRTX010000344.1:0-2435 GCA_035655715.1 Myxococcales bacterium
ACCTCGGGCGCCTGGGCTTCCTCCACGGGAGCCTGCGGCGCCTCCCCGGACCGCTCCTCGTGCTCGCGCGGCCGGCGCTCCTCGCGTGGATGGCGATCCTCGCGCGGATGGCGCTCTTCGCGCGGAGGACGCTCCTCCCGCGGCCGCACCACCGAGGCGAAGAAGCCCTCGTCGACGTCGGGTACCTCCACTGTCTGGACGGTGACTCCGACGCGGCAGGCGATCAGCTCCTCCGGCAACGCCTCGCCCACGTAGAGCGCCACCGGCGCCTGGCCGGCCGCGCTGGCCTCGCTCCTGGCGTCGCGCCCTGCCTCGCCGGGTGCCAGCACGAGCCCCATCTGCGCCGAGTAGTGGGCCAGGTCCTTGCGCAGCTCCTGCACGTCGTTGCGGCCGATCTCGCGGCTCCCCCGCACCAGCTTGACCGCCACCCGCAGGTCGGAAACGCCGCGGCGCTGCCGGGCCAGGTAGAGCGGGCCTTCCTTGCTGCGCTTGGCCACCCGGACGTCGCGCATGCCCATCCGCTCCAGCAGCGTGGAGCAGAGGTTCTCGAACGCCGCCGTGTCCAGCTCCGCCAGGTGGCGCCGCAGCGCCCGCGCCACGGCCCGGCGGACCTCCGCTCCCAGCTGCGCCGCGCCCATCGGTCGCGCTCCCCCGTGTGGCGTGCGCGCCTCGGGCAGCTCGGCGATGGCGGTGGCCGGCGGGAACTCCACCAAGGTGACGCGCTCGCCGTCGACGATGAAGGCCGGCTTGCGCCCCGCCTCGGTGCGGCGGCGGTTGTCCTCGAGCAGCGCCGCCACCAGCGACGGCAGGTCTCGCACCAGGGCATCGGAGAGCAGCTGGCGCCTCAAGAGATCGGCCGCCAGCTCGCCGAGCGGCGCACCCGACTGCCGCTGCGCCAGCGCCTCGAAGACCACTTCGGCAGGCGGCGGAAATCGACGTTGCCCTTTGCCGCGCACCTGATCCTGTCGGCGGCGCTCAGCCTCGGCTTCCTCGTACCCCTCTTCGTGGTCGGCCTGCAGTTCGGCCAGCCTGCGTCGCGCCTGCGCGTGGATGGGCCGCGGCTCGCGCTCGCGGGGACGGTAGAGGGCCTCGCCCGCGTCGTCTGGCTGCATGGGCGGAGCCACCGGCTCCACCTGCGTTTCCAGTGGAAGGCCCCACTCGTGCAGGGCGAACGTCCCGTCGGGGGTGACCGCCACCACCTTGCGGTCCTCGTCCCGCTTGGCCATGGCGGCGAGGCGCTGCCCCATGGTCAACTCGGGATCCTGCCCCACGTGCGAGAGCAGGTTCTCCTTGAGCGCGACTTCGGCGATCTCCTTGAAATGGAGGGGCTTGCCCGTGCGCCGCAAGACCTCTACGGCCGCTTCGGTAAACGTCATGTGGCACTCCGCGGCAGTGCGGTCGGGACCGATCGAGGCTACCCTTCCGCCGCTCCGAAAAAAGTCGAATGAGCCTATTGGGTTGGACAGTCCGTGTCAACGAACTTAGGCTGATCGGGTGATCCGGATCCGGCCCGGCCGCTCCTGGCGCCTGAACCCAACCTATCTGGGCGAGCTCCGCTCGCTGACAGCCGCACGCGCCAAGGGCTTTACCGGCGCCGACATCCTCGACGTGCTCGGCATCGAAGTGGACGGCGTGAACATCGCCGCCGGCGTGGGCGAGGCGCGCGTGCTGCTTGCGGTGGAGGAGCTGGCCCGGGCGCTGCTGCGCATCGGCGAGGGCGAGCCCGCCGCGCAAGCCACCATCGGTCCCGGCCCTACCGAGCTGGTGCTGGAGGCGCGCGGCCCCGACGTGCTGATGACGCTGGTCACGCTCGAACCACCCGCGCGGGTGCTCGCCTCCGGGCTCCTGGTGGATGCCCAGAAGATGCGCACCGCCACCCTGCACGCCGCCCGAGGGCTGCTGCTCGACCTCCTCGCCATCTCGCCGGCGCTCTCCGGCGCGCGGCTTTCCCGCAAGCTGGGCGAAGCCGCCTCGCAGCTCGCGCGGCGCGCCGAAGTCCGCGCCCGCCGCTGGCCGGCGCGTGAATCGCAGCCGGCGGCGCTGGTGTGCAACGAAGCGCGCAAGCCGGAGAAGCTGCAGATCCACCTCCCGCCCGAGACCTGCGCGCGGCTGCGGTCGGCGGCGGAGGTGCGCTTCGCGCCGCTCGCCCCGCACCTGGGCCATGGCTCGGTCACGCTGGTGCGAACCGGCGCTCCCGGGCTCACCTGGGAGGGCCCGGTCTTCCTCTTCCTGCGCAATCTCGTCGCGGAGGCGGAGCGGCTGGTGGAGGCCTGGGAATCGGGCGAGCGCGAGCGGACGCTGCAGTTCGGGACCCACGCGCTGCGCTGGGATCTCACCTCCGACGAGGTGCGGGCGCAGGGATGGAAGAAGCCGCTCAAGCTCCCCCCGCTGCGGCTGGCCAGGCTTTCCGCGGGGGCGGGGCAGCTCTATGCCGA
>DASRTX010000345.1:0-3364 GCA_035655715.1 Myxococcales bacterium
ACCAACAAGTACGACGAGGTCTCCGGCGCGGACGTGGTCATCGTCACCGCGGGCGTGCCGCGCAAGCCAGGCATGAGCCGCGAAGATCTTCTCGGCGTCAACGTGAAGATCATGCGCGACGTGGCCACCAACGTGAGGGAGAAGTGCCCGGGCGCGTTCGTGATCGTCATCTCCAACCCGCTCGATGCCATGGTCTACGCGATGAAGCAGATCACCGGCTTCCCCAAGAACATGGTGGTGGGGATGGCCGGCGTGCTCGACAGCTCGCGCTTCCGTCTCTTCGTGGCCGAGGAGCTGAACGTGGCCATCGACGACGTCCACGCCCTGGTGCTGGGCGGCCACGGCGACGACATGGTGCCGTTGACGCGCTTCTGCTCGGTGGCCGGCATCCCGCTCGACAAGCTCATCCCCAAGGCCCGGCTCGACGCCATCATCGATCGCACCCGGAAGGGCGGCGGCGAGATCGTGGCACTGCTCAAGACCGGCTCGGCCTTCTATGCGCCGGCCACCTCTGCCATCGCCATGGCGGAAAGCTACTTCAAGGACAAGAAGCGCGTGCTGCCCTGCGCTGCGCTGCTGGAGGGCGAGTACGGCATCAAGGGCTACTACATGGGCGTGCCGGTCACCATCGGCGCGGGCGGCATCGAGAAGATCCACCAGGTCGAGCTCAACGCCGAGGAGAAGGCGATGTTCGAGAAGTCCTTCCAGTCGGTGAAGAAGACGGTGGACGAGATCAAGCTCTAGCTACTTCCGTCCATTCCAGCCGGAGAGCGCGGCCTCGAGAGAAAGCGCGAAGTTCCCCCAGCCAGGGTGCGCATTGTCCTGCGACGTCTGTGCGTGTGCTTCGGCCACCCCGTGTCCATCCGCGATGGCTCGTGTTACCAACCTGTCAAGTCGAGTTTGGAGGTTACGGTTCACGATGCCCGGCGCACGCGCGGAGAGGTTCCGATTCGATCTCGACGGCGGCACCGTCGCGCTCGACTTCGTCAACACCGTCAGCGGCCTGCGCGGCGTGCGCCCGCGGGAGCGCCTCTCCAGCTACGAGGACCTGGTCTACTGGGCGCGGCAGGTGCGCCTGATCGACAAGGTCACCGCGGAGCGGCTCTACCTCGAGGCGAATCGCAACCCCAACCAGGCCGAGGAGGCCTTCGGCCGCGCCCTCTTGACCCGCGAAGCCCTCAACGACCTGGTGGTCGCAGGGGTGGAGCGCGAGCCGCCGCCGGAGACGGCGCTGGCCATCGTCAACGCCTGGATCTCCGAGGCGCTGGCCCGCAGGCGCCTGGTTTCCGCCGGGCGGGGAAAGTTCGCCGCGCGGTTCGCCGAGGACGGGGATCTGCTGGCTTTCCTGCGCCCCGTCGCGCTCGACGCCGCAGAAGTCCTGGAGCACGAGTTGCGAACCGCCTTGGTCCGCCAGTGCGCGCAGAGCCTCGCCGGCGAGTGCGGGTGGCTCTTCCTCGATCAGACGCGTAACCACAGCCGCCGCTACTGCAGCATGAAGGAGTGCGGTAACCGCGCCAAGCAGCGGCGCCACTACCAGCGCCGCAAGCTCACCAGCTGACCTCGATCTCGCCGCGCCCGCCCTTTTCCACTCTGCGGCCCTTGGCCGCTGCTTCGTTGCGACGCCTGCGGTTGTGCGCTATGACGCGCGTCGCCACGGAGGAGGCTCCGGGCTTTGCCCGGAGCCGGGCGGAGGGCGCAGCCCGGAGCATTGGCGGAGGATTTAAAAAAATGGCGGAACGGTACATCGTCGTCGGCGGCGGGTTGGCGGGGCTGATGACCGTCATCAAGCTGGCCGAGGCGGGCAAGAGCGTGGACGTGTTCTCCATCGTCCCGGTGAAGCGCAGCCACTCCGTCTGCGCGCAGGGCGGCATCAACGGCGCCGTCAACACCAAGGGCGAAGGCGACCACCCGGACATCCACGTCAAGGACACGCTCAAGGGCGGCGACTTCCTGGCAGAGCAGCCACCGGTCAAGGGCATGTGCTACGCCGCTCCGCAGATCATCTATCTGTTCGACCGCATGGGCGTGCCCTTCAACCGCACGACGGAGGGTTTGCTCGACTTCCGCCGCTTCGGCGGCACGCTCCACCACCGCACCGCCTTCGCCGGCGCCTCCACCGGCCAGCAGCTCCTCTACGCCCTCGACGAGCAGGTCCGGCGCTACGAGGCGGAGGGACTGGTCCGCAAGTTCGAGTACTGGGAGTACCTGAGCTTCGTGAAGGACGAGCAGGGCGCCTGCCGGGGCATCGCGGCCATGGATCTGCGCACGATGGAGATCCAGGCCTTCCCCGCCGATGCCGTCTGCCTCGCCACCGGCGGCCCCGGCATCGTCTATGGCCGCAGCACCAACTCCACCATCAACACCGGCAGCGCCAACGGCCGCTCGTACATGGACGGCGCCATCTACGCCAACGCCGAGTTCGTGCAGGTGCACCCCACCGCCATCCCGGGCGAGGACAAGCACCGCCTGATGAGCGAGTCGGCGCGCGGCGAGGGCGGCCGCATCTGGGTATCGAAGCAGAAGGGCGACAAGCGGGTCGGCAAGGCCGTCCCCGAGAACGAGCGCTGGTACTTCCTCGAGGAGAAATACCCGCGCTTCGGCAACCTGGTCCCCCGCGACGTCGCCTCGCGCGAGATCTTCGCCGTGGTGAAGGACATGGGGCTGGGCGTCGAAGGGCAGGACGCCGTCTACCTCGACGTCTCTCACATCCCCGCCGCCACGCTCGACCGCAAGCTGGGCGGCATCATGGAGATCTACGAGAAGTTCCAGGGCGTCGACCCTCGCCACGCGCCGATGAAGATCTTCCCCGCCGTGCACTACTCCATGGGCGGGCTCTGGGTGGACTACGAGGCCGACGCGAAGAACGACATGGTGAACGGGAGCCCGCGCAACCAGAGCACCAACGTTCCCGGGCTCTATGCGGCGGGCGAATGCGATCATGCCTACCACGGCGCCAACCGCCTGGGCGCCAACTCGCTGCTCTCCTGCGTCTACGCGGGCATGGTGGCCGGGCCTTCGATGATCAGCTACGCCAGGAACAACGCGGCGAAGAAGGGCGACATCCCCGCCTCGCTGCTGGCGGGCGCGAAGAAACAGTGGGATGAGCGCCTCGCGGCGATCTACAAGATGGACGGCGCGGAGAACCCTTACGTCATCGGCCAGGAGATGGGCGAGCTGATGGTGAAGAGCGCGACGGTGGTGAAGCACAACGCGCAGCTCGATACGGCGCTGGTCGAGATCGAGAAGCTGAAGGACCGGTGGAAGCGCTGCAACGTGCTGGACACCGGCCGCACCGTCAACCAGAGCGCCGCCTACGTGAACCAGCTCTGGAACATGCTGGAGATCGCGCACCTCATCCTCAAGG
>DASRTX010000346.1:0-10017 GCA_035655715.1 Myxococcales bacterium
ATCAGGCCCAGCGACTTCGCCTCCGCAACCGGGAAGGTCGCGCCTTCCGCCATCAGCTCGATGGCCTTCGAGCGCCCCAGCGCCCGCGCCAGCCGCTGCGTTCCGCCGGTGCCGGGCAGGACGCCCAGCGCGACCTCGGGCAACCCCACCTTGCCGCCGTTGGCGCGCGCGATGCGCAGGTCGCAGGCCAGCGCGATCTCCAGGCCGCCGCCCACGCAATGGCCGTTGAGGGCGGCGATCACCAGCTTGGGGGTCTGCTCGAGGCGGCAGAGCGTCTCGTTGGCGTGGAGGCAGAAGTTGTACTTGAAGTAGGGATCGGCCTTCTCCAGCATGGCGATGTCGGCGCCGGCGCAGAAGAACTTGTCGCCGGACCCGGTGATGAGAAGCACGTGCACCGCGGGGTCGAAGCGCGCGTCGAGGACGTGCGCGTCGAGTTGCTTCATCATCTCGTAGCTGTAGGTGTTGGCGGGCGGGTTGGACAGCTCGAGGACCATCACGCCGTCTTGCTTCGAGGCGTTCACCAGGGTCGTGGTCATGCGGCGCTTTTACCACCAGGCAGGGCGAGATGGCGGAGCCGGCTTGCCGACAAAGAGCTCGGCGCGCTCTGGGTGGTTTCCTGTTTCGGGCTCCGCTACCCGGTGCAGATGCTTCCGGTCCTTCTCTTCGAGCTTTTGTGAAAGACCATCTGGCTCGTCGATTACGGGCTGCCCCAATGGGTGGCGGGCGTGAACACGGTGCAGTTCAAGGAGGACTTCAAAGCGATCGCGTTCGCCCCCGTCCTCGTCGCCGCGATCATCCCGTGGGGATACGTCCTCCGGCATTACCTGAAAAAGCCGGGGGCACCCTGGCGTTGACGCGCTCGATGCGGTCCATTCAATCAGCCCTTGGGGGGAAGGGCACGGGGGGTGCCCGGCAATGTGTACCAAGTGTACACCCCGTACACATTGCGGCTGACCCAGTGTACGGCGGCCGGCGTGTGCCCTGGGACTCGGGACCCTTCAAGACCGATTCCCGTTACTCTCTCGCCATCGCGTTCACCCCCGGTGGCCCGCTTCTACCGTGGAGTGGGGCAACGTGGTGTGCGCAGGTCCGGAGCCGTTCCTCCCACACTAGATTATTTTTACAACACTGTTGCCTTCCATCTCCGGGTCGAGGTAGGACCAACGTCCTAAAGGCGTGGCCCTCTCGCCAAGCCACCAAAACCGGAGATCCAATGTTCTGGAGAAGCATTTCGCTGTCCTGCCTCGTCGTGTCACTGCTCGTTGCCGGCTGCGGAAAGGGCGAGGGAGAGCAGTGTAATCCGGAGACCTACGAGACTTGCGGGTCGGACTTCGACGACACCTCGATCTCCTGCCTCTCCTGCCCCTCGTCCAAGGGCTACAGCTCCGTCCAGGGCGTTTGCACCACCTCGTTGTCGGCTTCGTCCACGGCGTGCGCGGAAGCGTACTCCGCCCCCGGAGGATCGGGCGGGTCGGGCTTGAACTGCAACCAGGCCTGGACGTGCGCGTACGACGGGCAGGCCACGCCGATGTGCGGCGCTGCCTGCAACTACACGGGCACGCAGCGGTCGCAGACCTGCCAGGTGCTGGCCTCGATGGTCACGAGCGGCAACGCCGGCGAGTGCTGTAGCGTCTGCCGGTAGGCGCGCTCAGCGCAGCGCGCCTTCGTACCGCTGCAGCAGGCGGGTCTCCGCAGACGTGATGTCGTTCAGGGTCAGGCGGATGACGTTGGCCTGGCTGCGGATGAACCCCGGCGTCTCCGACTCGGGCGTCGGCACCATCACGGCTGCGTAGAGCGAGCGGTTCAGCTCGCGCAGCTCGTCCTGGGCGCGGTAGATCTCGGCCAGCTGCAGCATGTCCCTGGGCGGCATGTGCTCCATCAACTCGCCGTGCGCGAAGGCGGTCCAGACGGCGTCGCGCGGGCGGAAGGGGTGCATCCCGGTGCTCGCCGCGCTCCAGGCCGCGTCGCGATCGACGGGCTTGGGTGCTGCGATGCCGGCGAGACGCGTCCAGGCCGTGGCCAGCCTCCGGTGCAGTGGGGCAACGCCCTCGGAGGAGAGCTCGTCGCGGTTGGCGCGGATCTCCTGCGCGAACTCCGCGCGCAGGTCGGACATCCGCGCGCGCACCTGGGCCGCTTCCCGCCAGTTGTTCACGGCCAGGCCGAGGACGACGCTGACGACGATCAACGTCACCTCGAAGGCGGCCCGTGAGATGGTCCGACGCCAGCTGCGGAAACGGGGTTTCCGGGGAGAAGCGGTGTCGGCCATGTCCGGGCGCCTTTCTATCGCTGCGACGCGGCTGCTCCCTGGCCCACATATGGCGTCGTCAACAAGCTCCGCACCGTGCGCGTCCCGGAGACCAAGTTGCCGACGCGCAGGTTCTCGTCGTGCGAGTGCTGGTTGTTGTCGGGGTTGACGGTCGGCACCAGGACGAAGGGCAGGTGCAAGGCGTCCACCAGGACGTCGGTGGGCACGGTCCCGCCCATCATCCGGATGCGCACCGGTTCGGTCTGCCCCTTCAAGGCGGCAAAGGCCCAGCGCCCCACTTCCGAATCCATCGGCACACGCGCCGCGGCCTGCACCGCGCCGAGCTTCAGGCTGGCGAGCTTCTCGTAGGTGGCGCGGTCCGTATCGGAGGGGGGGCCCTCCACCAGGTGATAGCCGCGCGCCTCGACGTGGCGCCGGATCAGCTCGAAGAGCCGCCGCCCGTCGGTCTCGGGTGTGGTGCGCAGGTCCAACTCCGCGATCGCTTCGCTGGGCACGATGTTCGCCGCCTTGGCCCCCACGCCGCCTGCGGCCATGCCCCGCACGTTGAGCGACGGGTACTGCAGCGCCTCCTGGTAGTTGCCGCCTACCTTCTCCGCTTTCGTGGTCCCGATGCGCTTGAGCAGGGCTGCCTCGTCGTCGCCGGTCCGGGCGAGGACCGCGCGATCGTCGGCGGTCAGCTTCACGCCGTCGTAGTAGCCGGGGATGAGCACGCGTCCGTCGTCTCCCTTCATCGAGGTGAGCAGCGCGGCCAGCCGCATCGCCGGGTTGGGCGCGTAGTTGCCGAAGTGGCCGCTGTGCAGCGGCGACTTCGGACCGAACACGGTCAAGGTCGCCTGGGTGATGCCGCGGTTGCCGAAGACGATGGTGGGGCGGGAGGAGGGATGGAGTGGACCGTCGAGGATCACCAGCGCGTCCGCCTCGAACAGCGCGCGGTGCGCCGCGATCACGCCGGCCAGGCTGGGCGAGCTGATCTCCTCCTCGCTGTCGAGGATGACCTTGGGGCGGACCGCCGGTTTCTTGCCCTCCGCCGCGAGCAGGTCCATGCCGGTGAGGAACATCGCGATGGGCGCCTTGTCGTCCGACGCGGAGCGGGCAAAGACGCGCAGCTCCGGGTCCAGCGGCTTTGCGAAGAGCTGCTGGCGGTCGACTTCGCGCCACTTGCCGTCTGCGTCCCGCTGCTTCACCACCGGCTGGAAGGGACTTTTCTGCGCCCACTCCTCGGGAACCACCGGCTGCCCGTCGAAGTGGATGTAGAAGAGGATCGTCTTCGCGCCGGGCTCGGCAGCGTCGGACTGGCCGAACACCAGCGGGCGACCCGCCGGGTTGTCGAGCAGCTGCGTCGAGAAGCCGCGCTTGCGCAGCGCCGCTTCCAGGAAAGCGGCGTTGCGGCGCATGTCCTCGGGCTTCTCCGGGATGTTGGGAATCGCGAGCAGCTCGAGGTATTCGCCGAGGTTCTTCTGCACGGCTCCCGCGACCCCGTCGTCCGCCGCCGCCAACAGCAGGACCGCGCTCAAACCGATCATCATCATGTCCCCCTCAGCGGCGCAGCGTGCCCATCTCCTTCTCGATCTGCAGCGACATCTCCATCGCGTCGGCCCACTCGCCCGGGTCGTTGGTGACGATGGCGGCGGCGGGATCCACGATGGCCGCGCCCAGCGCGCTGGAGAAGAGGGAGACCAGATTTTGGAAGGCGTGCACGCGCTCGGCGGCGTCCAGCTTGCCGCTGGCGACGCCCAAATACGTCTGCGCGCTCTGGTGGAGGTGGCTGGCGGCGGCGGACAGCTCCTCGTCGCGGCCGCCGATGTGATCGAGCAGCCCGCGGTGGGGGCTCGCCGCGTCGCGCATGTCGAAGAGCTGCACCAGGCAGTCGTGGGGCGAGGCGTCCGCGCCGTCCACCACCGTGACCCGGAAGGTGTGCTGCTGCTCCACGTCCTGGACTCCGAGCGGCGCGACGGTCAACGACGCTCCCCCGTCCTCCTCGCGCATCGAGCGCACGCAGGCGTCCACCAGGCGCGTCAGATCGGCCGGCTTGAGCGAATGGCCGGTGAAGAGGCCCACCATCCGGGCCGGCCGCTCGTTCTCGACCAGGGCATGCAGGTATTGCTGATCGTTCAGGGCGGCCATCCCGCGACTGTGGACCGCCGCGTGCCGGAACGTCAATCTCCCGGTCAGGCCGCCTCGATGATCATGGAAACCCCTTGCCCCACGCCCACGCAGAGCGTGGCGAGCCCATACCTGCCGCCGCGCGCCTTCAAGGCGTGCGCCAGGTGCCCGAGCAACCGCGCGCCGCTCATCCCCAGCGGATGGCCGATGGCGATGGCCCCGCCGTCCACGTTGACGCGCTCGGGGTCCAACTCCAGCTCCCGGACCACCGCCAGCGCCTGTGCCGCGAAGGCCTCGTTCAGCTCCACCAGATCCAGCTGCCTGGCCGACAGCCCCGCCTGCTTCAGCGCCTTCTGCGTGGCGGGCACCGGCCCCATGCCCATCTCGCGCGGGTTGACGCCCGCGCTGGCGCAGGCCACCACGCGCGCCAGCGGGCGCAAGCCCAGCTCGGACGCCATGCGCGAGGACGCCAGCAAGAGCGCCGCGGCTCCATCGTTCAGCGAGGACGAGTTGCCTGCGGTGACACTGCCGCCCTCGCGGAAAACCGGCCTCAGCTTCGCCAGCTTTTCCAGCGAAGTGTCGGCGCGCGGCTGCTCGTCGCGGTCCATCACCACCGGCTGCTTTCCCTGGATGGTGACCGGCACCAGCTCGGCGCGGTACCGCCCTGCCTCCTGCGCCGCCAGCGCGCGCTGGTGCGAGCGCAGCGCGAACTCGTCCTGGTCGGGCCGGCTGATGCGGTACTTCGCCGCCACGTTCTCCGCCGTCTCGCCCATGCTCTCCAGCGGGAAGCGGTTTGCGAGACGCTGGTTGGGGAAGCGCCACCCCAGCGAGGTGTCGTAGCTCTGCAAGGAGCCACCGGCAAAGGCCCCTTCGGGCTTCATCACCGCCCAGGGCGCGCGCGTCATGCTCTCGACGCCGCCGGCGATGCACAGCTCCATCTCGCCCAGGCGGATGGCGCGCGAGGCCTGCACGGCCGCCTCCAGCCCGCTGGCGCAGAGCCGGTTCAGCGTCACGCCCGGAACGTGGTCGGGCAGCCCCGCCAGGAGCAGGGACATGCGCGCCACGTTGCGGTTGTCCTCGCCTGCCTGGTTGGCGCAGCCGAAGAAGACCTCGTCGATGGCGCCGGGCTGGACGGACGGGTTGCGGCGGAGCAACTGTTCGATGACGTACGAACCGAGATCGTCGGCTCGCACGGTGGAGAGGGCTCCCCGCAACTTTCCGACCGGCGTGCGAATTGCGTCGATGATTACCGCGTCCATTTGGACTACCATCCCTTCCATGCACCTGCGCGAGGGCGATGCCGCCCCCGACTTCGATCTGAACGGCGTGCCGCCCGGCGCGTACCATCTTGCCGGACAGCGCGGCAAGGTGGTGGTTCTAGCCTTCTACCCCGGAGATTTCACCCCGGTGTGCACCCGGCAGCTGCAGCACTACGAGGACCAGCGGCAGCGGCTGGTGCAGACGGGCGCGGTGCTCTGGGCCATCTCCACCGACACGCTGGAGCAGCACGAGCGCATGGCCAAGAGCTACGCGCTCACCTTTCCCATGCTCGCCGACGAGGGCGGCGAGGTCGCGGCCCGCTACGGCGTGCGCGCCATGCTCGGCTCGGCCAGGCGATCGGTCTTCATCATCGATCCCGAGGGCATCATCCGCTACAGCAAGGAAGAGCCGCTCTCGCTCAGCTACCGCAGCGTGGACGACATCCTCCAGGCGCTCAAGGAGAGCGGGCTGCTCGCTCAGTAGGCTGCCGGCAAAAGCTCGTGCAGTTTGGCGTAGTCGAGCTGGATGCGCCCGTCGGGCTGGGGCAGGAGCATGTCCGCGTAGCGCATCCCGAAGCGCAGGTCCTCGGGCAAGTAGCGATGGCGCGCGTGCAGCGTCTGCGAGGTGGTGCCGTCGGTGCCGGTGATGGCCACCTCGATCTCCAGATCGGCGCCGCGGACGGAATCGGCGGTGACGTCCCGCAGCACGCTGTTCGCGTCGATGCGGTGCAGGATGAGCCAGCTCCGACCCACAGCGTTGGAGCGGTCGCGCACCAGCGGCAGGTCGTACAGCCGGTACATGAAGATCCCTTCCCTGGTGGTCTCGGCGCGCACCAGCGCGACCCGCACCGTGGCCTCGACGATGAAGTTTCCGCGGCGGTTGGCGATGCGGATGGCCAGGATGCGAACGCCGTCCTGAAGGTAGAACACCGCGTTGTGCGCGAACTCCAGCCGCGCCACCGGGATGGCGAACTTGGTGAAGACCAGCCCGGTGATCAGCGCGATGGCCACCAGCGAGACGATGGATTCGGCGGTGACCACCAGATTGGCCGCCATCGTCTGCGGATACATGGTGCCGTAGCCGATGGTGCCGAGCGTCTGCACGCTGAAGAAGAAGGCGTCCGCGAACGATCCGTGGCGCGCGTTGGCGATGCCGCCGGTGAGCAGGAAGACCAGCGCGAAGAACACGTTGATGGCGAGGACCAAGGCCGCGATGGAGAGCAGCGTCAGCGGCCAGGGGGCGCGCAGCAGCTCGTGGTAGAGGTCGCCCCACAAGTCCTGCGGCGCGTTGACGACGTCGATGCCGCTGTCGTTCTGGGAAGAAGGCTGCGCCATCGCGCCCGAGCATCGGTCGCCCGGGCGCGATGGGCAAAAAATCTACTTCGTGGCGTCGTTGACGCCCTTCTTCACCTTGTTGCGCGTGTGGCGCGCCGACCGGTTGATGCTGCGGCCTGTCTTCTTCATGTGGCGGTTCGCCTTGTCGGTGCCGCTGTCGGTCCCGAGCTTGTCCTTGGCGTCGTCCACCTTGTCCTTGGCCGCGTCCTGCGTGTCCTTGGCGGTGTCGCCCCGGTTGGCCAGCGCCGGCAGCGCGAGGCCGAGAGCAAGTGCTGCGATGATTCCCTTCATGAGTTCCCCCTGTGCCCGCCTACGGGCGGGACGATGGTCCTCCGGGAAGCTGGACACGCGCTGTGCGCTGCACAACGACCCGGAGGCTCGTCGGACTCCCTGGTGCCCGGGCTACCGGTCCTTCGGCTGGCTGCTCGACGGGTTGTCGGAAGGAGCGGGCGCGGTGTCCACCGGCTTCTGCGTGTCGGTGGGCTGGCCGGTCACGTCGCCGGGACGCGAGGACATGCCCGGATCCTTCGAGGTGCCCTGATCGCCGGTGGCGGGAGCCGCGGGCCGCGCGACGTCGCCGCCCTTGTCGGTGCTGGCGCCGCTGCGCGTATCGGTAGCCGAGCCGCCCGTGGTGCTGCCCGAGGCGGAGCCGCTGGCGCTCGAGCCGGTGTCGGTGCCCGAGGTGGTGCTGTTGGGCGCGGCGGGCGTGGTCGGGCTGGCCTTGGTGGTGTCAGACGACGGCGTGTCCGACGGCGAGGTGCGCGTCTGGTGCATCGAGCTGGTGTCGCTGGAGGTACGGCCCTGCCCGCCGTGCTTCTTCTTGTGCTTCTTGTGCGCCGAGCTGCCGCTGGTGGCGTCGTCGCTGCTGCCACTCGAGGTGGAGCCGCTCATGCCGGCGGAGCTGCCGGCGTTGGCGCCGGACGAGCTGTCGTTGCCGATGCCGGTGCTGGTGGAGCCGGCGCCCACCGAAGGCTTGGCGCTGGACGAGTCGTCTTTCGTCGAGGAGCTGGTGTCGTCCGGGCTCCGCGTCTTGCTGGTCGAGGTGTCGCTGCTCGGCGCGGAGTTGGCGGAGGGGTTGTTGCTGGGGAGCGACTTGTTGCTGCTGCTGGTGTTGGACGAGTTGCCGGGCAGGGCGCTGCTGTTCTGGTCGGCTGGCAGCGTGGCCGTGCCCTTGTCTTCCGTCGTCTGGCTGTTGGGCGTGCTGGTCGTGCTGGTGTCGCTGGTTCCCGTTCCCGTGGACGTCTGAGCGCGGGCGCCGAACGCGATGAGCGCGAGCGCAAGCGCGGTTCCGATGACTTTCATTGAGCCTCCTTGGCTGTGTAGCGAAAGATCTGGAGACTCGCGCGCGTAGATCCAACCGACGAGGGCCCGCGCTGCCGAAGCGCGAAGAGGGAGGGGGCTGCCCGCTTGCTTTACGGGGACACCATGAACGCCCGAAGGGCGAATGGTGTCCCCAGTTGCGATGAACGCCCGAAGGGCGAATGGTGTCCCCAGTTGCGGGTCTAGGCGGAGAACGAAGAGCCGCAGCCGCACGTGTGCTTGGCGTTCGGGTTCTTGAAGCTGAACCCGCTCTGCCCGAACTGGCCCTCGACGTAGTCGATCTCCACGCCCAGCAGGTACATGGAGGACATCGGGTCGACGAAGCACTTCACGCCCTTGACCTCGAAGACCATGTCGCCGGGGCGCTCGTCCTTCTCGATGTCGAGGCTGTACTGGAAGCCCGAGCACCCACCTCCAACCACCGCCACGCGCAGGCCGGAACCCACCAGGTTCTCGCGCTCGATGGTCTCCTTCACCATGGCGGCGGCCTTGTCGCTCAGCCGGACGGCCGCAGGGGCCTCGGACGTGTTGTGGCTATGCGCGGTCGTGGTCTCGGTCTGGGTTTCCATGTGGTCAGTATAGTCAGATGCGTCCCAAAGACCAGGGATTCAGGGCTGGAGGGACCTGCCACCGTCCACCGCCAACACCTGCCCGGTGACATAAGGCGCCCGGGCGAGGAAGAGGACGGCCCGCGCGACGTCCTCCGGCGTTCCGATGCGGCCCAGGGGGATGCGTTTCGCCAGCCTGTCCGCCTGGTCGCGGTCGTCGAGCAGCGCGGTCCCCGGCGCCACCGCGTTGACGCGCACTTCGGGAGCCCACTCCAGCGCCAACAGGCGCGTCAGCGTGGCGAGGCCCGCCTTGGATGCCGCGTAGTGGGCGTATCCCTTCCACACCTGCGAGGTGCCGCAGACGTCCACCAGGTTGACGATGCTGCCCTGCGACCGGCGCAGGTGGGGCAGGGCCGCGCGCATCAGGAGAAAGGGCCCGGTGAGGTTGGCGGCCAGCATCGCCTCGAACCGCTGCCGGTCCAGCTCCTCGGAGGCGACCTTCTCGAACTGCGCGGCGCTGTTCACCAGGAGATCCAGCCCTCCCAGCGCCTCCACCGCCTCGGCCACGATTCGCTCCGGTTCGCGCGCCTGGTCCCCCTGGATCAGCGGCGCTCCACCCAGCAGCGCGGCCGTCTCCTCGGCCTCGCGCCGCGAGGTGCGGTAGTGCACCGCAATACGGTATCCTGCCTCGTGGAGCTCGAGGGCGATGGCGCGGCCGATGCGCCGCGCGGAGCCCGTCACCAGCGCTTGCATATTGGCAGGATACTTGTCTCTAGTGCCGCTCGCGATGGGGAAGAAGAACAAGGCGGGGCGGAAGGAGGCCGCGCAGGAAGCGCAACCGCCCGCGGCCCCCGAGGCAGAAGAGATCCCCATCTCCGCGGCGCCCCTGCCGTTGCTCCAACTGGAGCCGCGGACGCTGGGCGAGCTGCTCGAGCTCTGCTTCGGCGACCGGCGGCTGATCGAGCTCTGCGAGGAGCTGCGGCTCTACAGCCCGGGATACCGGCTCGACAAGATGCCCCCCAACCAGGTGGCGCGGCTGCTCGCCGACGAGGCCCGCGCCGCCAAGGACGCGGCCGGGCTGCTCGAGAAGGCGGTGCGCGAGGCGCTGCGTGACCCGGTCCTGGAAAGGGCGGCGCTGACCGACGCCCATTACCAGGCGCTGCTCGAGCTCTTCACCGGCGACCCG
>DASRTX010000347.1:0-4249 GCA_035655715.1 Myxococcales bacterium
GACGTCCAGCGCCGCCAGCACCAGGAAGGCGTAGAGCGCGATCAGCACCACTCCGCCGAGGAACCCGTGCTCCTCCGCCCAGACGGAGAAGATGAAGTCCGTGTGCTGCTCGGGGAGGAAGGCGAGCTGGTTCTGCGTGCCTTCGCCCCAACCCTTGCCGCTCCACTGGCCGCTGCCCACCGCGATCACGCTCTGGATGGCATGGTAGCCGGCGCCCTTGGCGAAGGCCTCGGGGTTGAGGAAGGTGAGCACGCGCTGCTTCTGGTAGTCCTTGAGGAAGCGCTTCCAGGCGAGCACCGACCCGCCCGCGCCGCACGCGAACATGAAGATCAGGTCGCGCCACTTCACCTTGGCGAACATCACCATGGTCATGGCGATGGCGAAGGTCACCAGCGCCGTCCCCAGGTCGGGCTGCTTCATCACCAGCGCCACCGGCACCACGATGAGCGCGAACGGCCGCCAGAGATCGAAGACCCCGTACTGGCCCTTGCGCACGCCGGTCTCGTCGCGCGCGAACCAGCGCGCCAGCACCACGATCACGGCCAGCTTGACGAACTCGCTGGGCTGCACCTGCATGCCGCCGACCTGCAGCCAGCGACGCGCGCCCAGCACCTTCTTGCCGAAGAAGGCCACTCCCGCCAGGAGCCCCAGGGCGGCCGCGTAGCCGGGCCAGGCCAGCGTCTGCAGCCAGCGGTAATCGATGAAGAGCAGCACCGCGACGGCGATGACGCCGATGCCCATCCAGCGCGCCTGGACGAACCACATCAGCAGCGGGGCGTTCTTGGTTGCCGAGGCCAGGTTCCACACGCCCAGCGAGCAGATGATGACGGTGCAGAGCACCAGCGGCCAGTGCAGGTGATCGAGCTTCTTTTCGGTGACGCCCAGGGCCATCGCTATTGCACCATCGAGGAGGTCGCGACGGAGGGTGCGGCGGCCGCCGGCGGCACGCCCTCCTCGCGCTTCATCTTGAAATAGGCTTCGATCACCTTGGCCGCGGCCGGCGCCGCCGCCTCCGCGCCCCAACCGCCGTGCTCGTTGAGCACCACCACCACGATCTCCGGGTCCTGCGCCGGAGCGAAGGAGGCGAACCAGGCGTGGTCGCGCGAGAAGTAGGCTTGCGCCGTGGGGTCCAGCTTCTGCTTCTGGCCCAGCTTCATCACCTGGGCGGTGCCGGTCTTGCCGGCGAACTGCACGTCTTGCAGGCGCGAGCGCCAGGCGGTGCCGCCCGCCTCGTTGACCACGGCGAAGAGGCCGGCCCGCACCGCCAGGAGCGAGCTGTCCTTGGTCTGCAGCTTGCGCAGCGCCTCCGGCTGGAAGTCGCGCACCACCTTGCCTTCCGGCGTCTCGATGCGGCGGATGATCTGCGGCCGGAAGACGGTGCCGCCGTTGGCGATGGCCGCGTAGGCGACCGCCTGCTGCAGCGGGGTCACGTTCACCTCGCCCTGTCCGATGCTGGCGTTGATGGCCTGGGCGCGCGCGCTGCCGTTCACCGGCGCGATGCTGTGCGTGTCGGGGATGATGCCGGGGGTCTCGCGGCCCAGGTCGAAGCCGGTGGGCTGCCCGTAGCCGAGGTCGTGCGCCATCTTGGAGAGCGCGTCGAGGCCGGCGCGATCGCCCACCGCGTAGTAGTAGACGTCGCACGACATCCCCAGCGCGTGCTTGAGATCCAGGGTGCCATGGCCGGAGGGCTTGTCGCAGCGCCAGCGGTGGTTGCCCATGGTGTAGCCGCCGCCACAGGAAATGGTGCTGCCAGGATTGATGACGCCGGACTCGAGGCCGGCCAGCGAGGTGACCACCTTGAACGTCGATCCGGGGTGGTAGTTCTCGTTCATCACCCGGAAGAGCATGGGCTTGAGCGGGTCCTCGTTGATCTTCGCCAGCTCGGCGCGGCTGATGCGGCCCGACATCTTGTTGGGGTCGAACGACGGGCGCGAGACCATGGCCAGCACGAAGCCGGTCTTCGCCTCCATCACCACCACCGCGCCGGCCCGCCCCGGGAAGGCCGCGTCCGCCGATTCTTGAAGTCTCTCGTCGATGGAGAGGACGAGGTTGTTGCCGGGCGTGGCCGGCACCAGCCGGTCCGCCTCGGAGATGAGCGCATCCTGCGTGTCCTTGTCGAGCTCGCGGCCCTTGGCGTCCACCGCGATGTTCTGCTTGCCGTCGGCGCCGCGCAGCTCGCGCTCCCAGCGCCGCTCGATGCCGCGCCGCCCGATGGTCTGACCGCGCCGGTACTCGGGGTGGTCGTCCATCTCGTCGGGCGTGACCTCGCTCATGTACCCGAGCACGTGCCCCAGGGAAGTGGGGGCGTGGTACGCGCGGTGCGGCGTGGGGATGAGGTTGACGCAGGTCATCTCCGTCTTGTGCGCCTCGACCACGTCCACCTGGTCGCGGGGGATGTCCAGCTCGACGAGGAAGGGCTTGAACCGCTCCAGCCGGTCCTTGCTCAGCCAGCTCTTCTGGTAGTCGGTCTTGATCCGCTCGACGTCCTCGTCGGTGAGCTGCAGGTACTGCTTCAGCTTGCCGATGACCTCGTCGCGCTCCCTGCCCTTGCAGAAGGCGGGGGTCATGAAGACGTCGAAGGAGGGCCGGTTGTCCACCAGCGTGCGTCCCTTGCGGTCCTTGATCAGCCCGCGGTCCGCCGGCACGAACAGGCTCTTGCGGAAATTGGCGATCGACTGCGTGACGTAGTCCTCGCCGCGCAGGATCTGCAGCTGGTAGAGGCGCACCGAGAGCACCAGCATGGCGACCACCACCACCAGCGCGCCCAGCGCGGCGCGCGGCCGGATCTCGCGGATGTCGTCGGCGTCGCGGCGGACGAGCATCAGCGGAACCTTCCCGGCGCTTCGTCGGCGTGGCGAAAGCTCGCGTCGACGCGGCCGAGGATGGAGAAGACGAAGGGCGCGGCCACGGCGGTGCCGAAGGCGGACCAGAGGAGCGTGGCCGTCTCGAGGTGGAATCCCGCGCCGGTGAAGAAACCGAAGACCATGGTGGCGATCAGGGAGTGAACCATGCTCGCCCCGAACGCGACCAGCGCAGACTGCACGCCGCCCTCTGTGCGCAGAGCGGCGCCCGCGGTCCGCACCACGATGAAGGTGAGGACAGCGAGGAAAGTGTAGAGAAATGCAGGCGTGGCCGAGTTCAGATCGGAGAGATAACCGGCCGCCGCCGCCAGCGCCGCTCCCTGCACCACCTCGTCGTGCAGCGCGAGGTAGAGCACCACCACCAGGAGGAGATCCGGCCGCGCGGCGCGCAGGTGGAAGACGAAGGGCAGGACCGATTCCACCACTGCGAGGCCGGCGCAGACCAGGAGGATCAGCGCATTGCGCAGCCTCATGGGCCGCTTCCAGGCGTGCCCGGTCCGGCCGCGACGTCCTGCGGCAACGCCGGCCGCTCACCCTGGACCACCACCTCCACCTCGTCGAGGCGGGTAAAGTCCACCGCCGGCACCACCTCGGCCTCGAGGAACAGGCCGTGGGCCTTCTTGGCCACGTTGGTGACGCGGCCCACCCGCAGGCCCTGGGGGAAGGTGCCCGGCCCGCCGGCGGTGACGACGACGTCCCCCTCCTGGAGGTCCTCGGTGCGCAGCGCGTAGGTGAGCTTGCAGCGGGCGATGTCGCCGGTGCCTTTCACCGTGCTGCGGCTGCGGGTGCGCTGCGTGATCGCGGGCACCGCGCTCAGCGGGCTGACGATCAGCTGGACGTCCGCGTAGCTGGCGGTGAGTTGGGAGACGATGCCCACCACGCCGTCCGGGGAGATCACCGGCGCGCCCTTCACCACGCCGTCTTCGGCGCCGCGCGCGATGCGCAGGGTGTGCGAATGGGGCGAGGCGCCCACCGCCACCACGCGGGCGAGCACGAGATGGGTGGGAAGCTGCTTGTCCACGAAGTCGAGCAGCCGGCGCAGGCGGTCGTTCTCCAGCCGCACCTCGGCCGCCTGCTGCTCCACGGCGTGCGCCTTGAGGGTCTCGCGCCGCAGCGTGAGGTTCTCCTCGCGCACCCCGCGCAGGGCCGCGTACCCCTGCCAGGCGTCGATCGCGGCGAAGGCGGCCAGGGTGATGGTCTTCTCCACCGGCGCTGTGAGCGTTATGACCACCCGGTCCAGGGTGCTCAGGTCGCGCCCCTGCTTCGCCTTGACGAAGAAGACGACGAAAGGGACCGCCAACAGGGCGACCACGAAGATCGGCTCGCGAAAGCGCTTGAGGATTGAACCCACGTCAGGCTTGGAACCACGGGAACCGCCCGGTCTCTTC
>DASRTX010000348.1:0-3989 GCA_035655715.1 Myxococcales bacterium
CTCTCCAGGGGGAGGAGCGATCGCGACGCCCCGCAGGCGTGTGCCGCCTGCGGCATGCCGAAGACCACGGAGCTCTGCTCGTCCTGGGCGTAGGTGGCGCCGCCCGCCTGGCGCATCGCCAGCAGGCCCTGCGCCCCGTCGTCGCCCATTCCGGTGAGGACGAACCCCGCTGCGCGCGCGCCGTACGCCCGCGCCAGCGAATGGAGCAGCCGGTTGCCGGAGGGGCAGTGCAGCCCGGTTGCGCGCGGCGTGCGCAACACGCCCTCGGCATCCACTTCCAGGTCACATCCGTCCGGCGGCAGGTAGACGCAGCCGGGCCGCGGCAAATCGCCCTCCTGGGCCATGGCCACGCGCAGATTGCCCACGCTGCTGAACCACCGCACCAGGCCCACGGTGAAGCCATGGGCGATGTGCTGGGCGATCAGCAGGGGCACGGGAAGATCGGAGGGGAGCGACCCCAGCACCTGCGCCAGCGCGGGCGGTCCGCCGGTAGAAGCGACCAGCCCCACCACGTCGGCCTGGGCGCCGTGGTTGATCATCTGCATCGGCACCGGCGTCGTCCGGTGCCGCCGCACCACCGGCACCTCCGCCATCAGCCGCACCGCCTCGGCGACCTTGCGGCCCCAGCGCCGCATCTCCTCCGGGCCGCCCTCCGGCTTGGCGATCAGCTCCAGCGCGCCCGCTGCCATCGCCTTGAACGACAGCTCGAGCTGCCGGTGCTGCCGCACCGAGCTGATCATCAGCACGCGCGCGGGCGCTTCCGCCATGATGGCCGCGGTGGCGCCCAGCCCGTCGAGGCGCGGCATGTTGACGTCCATGGTGATGACGTCGGGACGCAGCGCGCGGGCCTTCTCCACCGCCTCCACGCCGTCGACCGCCTGGCCGACGATGGAGAGGTGCGGGTCCTCGCTGAGCAGCGCCACCAGGGCGCTGCGCAGCGTGGTCGAGTCGTCCGCCACCAGCACCCGGATGGGCTTCACGACATGCCCTTCCGGCGCGCGATCACGGCGCTGACCTCGGAGAGGAGCCGCCCCGAGACACAATCCTTCTTGGTGAGGAAGCCGTCCGCCCCCACCGCGGTGCCGCGCTGCCGATCGGTGTCGGAGTCGCGCGCCGATACCAGCAATATGGGCATCGAGTCGGTCTCGGCGCGCTGGCGCACCGCCACCGTCAGCTCGTAGCCGTCCATCTCCTCCATGCCGATGTCGCAGACCATTACGTCGTAGGCGCTGTGGCGCAGCTGCTCCAGCGCCTGGCGGCCGTTGGAGGCGGTGTGCACCAGGTAGCCGCCGGTCTCCAGCGCGGTGCGGTGCAGGGCGCGGGCGGTGAGCGAGTCGTCCACCACCAGCGCGCGCCGCGTGCCCGAAAGGCCCGCCTCCGTCTTCCGCTCCAGATTGACCAGCCAGTCCGGCCGGAGGATGAGCACCAGCTCGCCGCGCGCCAGCGTGGCGGCGCCCTGGTAGGCCGAGAGGTCGCGCACTTCCATCGGCAGGGGCCGGATCACCAGCTCCTTGTCGCCCAGCACCTCGTCGACGCTGAGCGCCATGCGCCGGCCCTGGGACTGGAGGATGAGCAGCGGTGCGCCGTCGGGGGGCACCTCGGGCTGGCGCAGTCCCACCAGCGCCCCCAGGTCTTGCAGCGGGATCAGCTGCTCGCGGTGCTCGAGCTGGACGCGGGAGCGGCCCACGCGCAAGTCCGCGCTCTTCGCAGCGCGCGACGACTCCACCGCCACCATGGGAAGGCCGAGCTGGTGCTCGCCGCAGCGCACCACCAGCACGGGCGACGACCCCAGCTCTGCGGGCAGCGTGAGCACGAAGCGCGCCCCCTGCCCGGGCACGCTCTGCACCTCCACGTGCCCCTGCAGCGCCTGGATCTGGTTGCGCACCACGTCCAGGCCCACGCCGCGGCCCGAGAATTCGGTCGCCTCTGCCTTGGTGGAGAAGCCCGGCCGGAAGACGATCTGCTGCAGCTGCTGGGCGGTCATGTTGCCCAGCTCCTCGGCCGGCGCCAGCTGGCGGCGCAGCGCCGTCTCGCGGATGCCCTCGATGTCGAGGCCGGCGCCGTCGTCCGCCACCTCGATGAAGAGCATGTTGCCCTGCTGTTCGACGCGGATGGTGAGCGCGCCTTCGCGGTGCTTGCCGCGCGCCTCCCGCACCTCGGGCAGCTCGAGGCCGTGATCCACCGCGTTGCGGACCAGGTGGACCAGCGGCCCGCGCAGCTGTTCCAGCACGCGGCGATCGAGCGAGACCTCGGAGCCCACCACGCTGAGCTTGGCCAGCTTGCCGCTGGCCTTGCAGATGTCGCGGACGGCGCGGCGCAGCGGCTCCAGCACGGTGCGCACTGGCATGGTGGAGATGGCCTTGAGGCCGTCCTCCATCGAGACGACGATGTCCGCCGCCTCTTCGCCGTCGGCGGTGAGGGCGCGGCGCAGGCCCAGCATCAAGGCGCGCGCTTCCGCCGTCTCGGACTGGATGCCCAGGCGGTCGAGCTGCTGCAGCGCCTTGTCCAGATCGCGGCGGCGCTCGTCGATGCGCAGGCGCACCTCGCGCAGGCGCTCCACCTCGTGCAGCAACGCGATCACCTGGCGGGTGCTGACGCGCCAGCTGTCGCCGGAGGTGTCGTCGGACGAGGCCGCGGCCTCGGCTTCCTCGGCCGGCCGCGCCACGTTGGCCGCGAGGGTCGCGGCGGCGCTGGGCTTGTGCTCGCCGTTGGCCTTGCCGTTGGCGGCCGGCTTCTGCTCGCCGTTCGCCTCCGACTTGCGTTCCCCGTTGGCGGACGGCTTCACCTGCGCCAAGAGCGTGTAGCTGGGCGCAAGGTCGGGCAGGTCGCCCTTGTGCGCGGTGGCGCGCAGCCGCGCCATCCAGGTGTCCAGCGACTTGAGCACCGCGTCCGCCATCTGGGACGGCAGGGGCTGCGCCGAACCGCGCAGCGGCAGGACCACGTCCTCCATGCGGTGCGCGAAGTCCGCCAGCTCGTCCAGGCCCAGCGTCGCGGCGCTGCCCTTGAGCGTGTGCAGGCCGCGCGCCAGCTCGTCGAAGCGGGCGCCCTGCGCGGGCTCCTTCTCCAGCTCCATCAGGCTCCGGGTGACGCGCTCGTAGATCTCCTGCGACTCGTCGACGAAGCCTGTGAGCAGCTGCTCGAGAAGCGGATCCATGCTCATCGCTTCTCCACATTCCGGCGGTCCATCAGGCGGCCGAGGTCGAGCAGGCTCATCTGGCGCATGCCAGGCAGGGTGATCTCGCAGACGGCGCTGGAGGTGCGGGCCCGCGCCTCCTCCACTTGCGCGTGCGGCACGCCGGTGGGCTTGGGAATCCGCTCGCAGTCCACCGCCACCAGGCGGCCGAAACCGGGATCCACCACCAAGAGCACCGCGGGGTCCTCGCGCCAGCCGCGCCCGCCGAGCAGCGAAGCGAGGGAGAGCGCGGTGAGGATCTGCCCCTGGAAGCGGAGGATGCCGATCACGTGCGGCGGCGACAGCGGCACCGGCGTCACCATGCGCAGCGGCACCGCGGCGCGCAGCGCGGAGAGCGGGATGGCGTAGGTCTCCTCGCCGACCGGGAACTCGGCCACCCAGAGGAGGTTCTCGTCGACTGCCTCGGCCGGCCGCGGCTTCACCCGCTCGGCGCGGCGCTGGAGCAGATCGTTCAACTCGGCGGCGAAGCCGTTCTCTTTCAGCTGCAACTTCACTAGAGCCCTCGGGCGGAACGGAGAAAGGTCTGCGCGGAATCGCGGTAGAAGCTGACGGGCAGCGGCTCCGGCCCGGGTAGCACGTCGTGGGAAGCGAGACCCTCGGTGCGCTTGAGGACCTCGCGCATCAGCGAACTGGCCACGCTTTTTTCGCCCATGCGCACGTGCAGGAGCGCGCGCTCGAGGATGCCGGGAACGTAGTCCGGCACCTGGCGCGCCAGGTCGTCGAGCTCGCGCTCGGCCACCTTCTTGTCGCCGCGCTCGATGTGCACCAACGCGCGGAGGTGGAGCGCGACCGGCTC
>DASRTX010000349.1:0-5745 GCA_035655715.1 Myxococcales bacterium
GTCCCTTCTCGCTGCTCGAGTCCACGGAGAAGGCGCCCGCCTGCACCAGCGTGCCGTCGGCGCGGCGGACCAGCACCTGGCCGGTCTTGAGCGTGATCACCATCCTGCCGCCGGGCAGGAAGCGGAAGTCGGTCAGCGAGGGAACGCCGGAGCCTACGAAGGTGGAGAGCTGCAGGGCAGCCGCCGCGCCCGGCGCGAGGACCTGCGCAGCCGCCTCTGTGGCAAAGAGCACCAGCAAGGCGCAGCAGCGGATCGACATGCAGGGCTCGCCCCGGAAGGTCTAGAGGTTGTCCAGGTGGCGCCTGGCCTCGCGCCCCGTGTCGCTGCGAGGGTCGGCGTCCTCCGCCTTCTGGAAGCATTCGCGGGCGGCGGACTTGTCGCCCTTCAGCTTGAGCGCGATCCCCTTGCCGAGCAGCGCGCCGGCATGGCGGCGATCCATGGCCAGCGCCTTGTCGAACTCCGCGACCGCCTTCTCCAACTCGCCGTCGCCCAGAAGCTTGCGGCCCTCGGCGACGTAGTGATCGGCGTTGGAGACGAACTCCACGTCCAGCACGGCCTTGCCCACCACGTGGCCGATGACCACCCGCAACGGGCCGAACCACCAGAAGGTCGCCACCTCCGCCGCCGCCACCACCGCGATGGGCAGCTCGGCGATCTGCCGACCGCGGAACTTGATGCGCACGCGCGTGTGCTGGCCCTTCGACATCAGATCGCGCGCCTGTCCGGAGATCTTGCCGAAGGCGTCCTCGAGGCCCCCCGAGAGGTCCACCGCCATCTTCTCGGCGGCCGGCTTGGCCTTGTTCGCGAGCTCGCGCACCTTGCGCGCGGCGCGGTCGGCCAGCTCGCTCCAGTCGCCGCCGCCATTGGGTCGGGGCCGCTCGGCCTTCGCTTCCTTGGTGCCCCTGGCCTGCTCGGGCGGCTCCTCCGCGGGCCTGCGGACCTTGCGCGTCACCTTCCTGCGGCGGCTCTTCGCCTCGGGCATCGGTGGCAAACCTCCGTCTCGGCAG
Organism: Myxococcales bacterium; assembly: GCA_035655715.1. GTDB lineage: Bacteria > Myxococcota > Myxococcia > Myxococcales > 40CM-4-68-19 > 40CM-4-68-19. Next base: position 1,008 of record DASRTX010000349.1, read on the forward strand.
TATGCCCGCACCGCCGGCACGCCGCCATCCAGATGGTGCTAACTTGCCCGGCCCCATGCCGGTCACACGCGAGCGCGTCGATCCGCAGCGCGACCAGAGCGACCTCGGGCTCGTCCACCGCCGCTGGCTCTTGCCCGACGACGTGCGACGGCAGGTCTCGCTTCCGCAGCTGGCCCGGCTCTGGCGCGGTCTGCTCGACCTGCGGGTGCTCAACGGCCGCGAAGAGGTGCGCCTCGAGCGGCACGGCGCGGAGGCGGCGGAGATGCCGGCGCCAGCGAGCCCGGGGGCGCTGCTGGCGGGCGAGGGTGCCTGCAGCCTGGTCACCCAGGTGGTCTGGACCGACGAAGAGGGCCTGCGGGATCCCTACGCATTGGAGGGCGAGCCGGATCCGGACGGGTTCCGCGACTACACGCTCTACGCCCTGGCCTCCGCCTCGCGCCTGCTCCTGCCTCTGCCTCCGGTCGCGTTGCTGTGCGCCGGCTGCGGGAAGCGATCGATGCCCGATCTGCCTCGCTTCGGCGAGGGCGTGCTCCTGGGTCTCGAGGCGGCGGTCTGCGCCTGCGGCGTGCTTCCGGACCTGGGCCGGGACAGGGGAGAACTGCGCAACGGCGCCGTCTTCCTGTTGGAGGAGCTGGCCTGCCGCGCGGCGCTGAGCATCGAGCTGCCGCGCGCGCCGCAGAGCGAGGAGATGCCCGACGCGCAGGTCTCGCAGCTCCTGCGCGACGCCTTCGGTGGCACCGACGAGCTGGAGGACGACGAGGTTCCTGCCGCCGAGTAGTGAAGAGGGCGGCCTCGATCTTGCGATTGGGTCCCGGCAGACCGCGCGGGTGTCTCGAAACGAGACCCCCGGCGGCAGGGGGCTGTCGCATGGATCGCTGGTCGGGGCCCGTCATCGAGGCGGCCAAGGAAGTGCACCGCGTGCTCGGGCCGGGGCTCTTCGACACCGTCTACAAGCTCGCGCTGGCCGAGGAGCTGCGCCGCAGGCGGGTGCCGTTCGCGCGCAACCGGACGGTCCCGATTCGCTACCGGGGTCTCGTTCTGGCCACCGGGCTCCAGCTCGATCTGGTGGTCGGGGGAAGCCTGATCGTCGACGTGCGCAGCGTCGAGCGCCTGGGCGAGTGGCACCGCGCGCAGCTGTTGACGCACCTGCGCTTCTCCGGGTGCCCCCACGGCCTCCTGCTCAACTTCAACGTCTCCGCGATGCGGAAGGGCGTCTGGCGGGCCAGGGCTCCACGTCCCCCCTGAACCGTCTCTTCAGCGGACGACTTCGGCGATGCGAAGCAGGGCCGAGTCGAGGTCCGCCCCTTCCGACCGCGCGCCGGGCAGGTTGACTACGATCGCCACACGGTTCTCGCGGCGCACCAGCGCGATGCTCACGCCGGAGTTCACGTATTCGTCGCCCTCGCTGAAGCTGAGGATGCGGTGCTTCTGGGCAATGCGCGGCAGCTGGCCGATGGCATCGGCCAGCTCCGGCCCGACGTACAGGGCCGACGCATGCGAAGCAGCGAGATCGGACTCGAGCTTCGCCGCGCCGGCCCAGTTCAGCTTCACCACCTTGACCGGCAACCCGGAGACGGCGGTGCGCGAACCCGCCTCCTGGAGCGCGCCGGCGATGCTGCCCTGCATCGACTCCGACGCTGCCGACCCTGCCCGGGCGAGCACCGCGATGGTCACTTCCTTGCCCGCGCGGTCGGCGACGTTGCGGTCGTAGGAAAGGATGCGCAGCACCAGCATCGCCTGGTTGGCGGCCGGTACGTCCGCCCCCGCCCTTCCGGCGCAGACGAGCGCGAGGAAGAGCAACGCGGCGATGGGCGCGCGCCGCAGTCGGCGTTGGCGGGAGAGGACCATTGCGCCTCCCCCGCTTACTGCATCGCCGGGCAAGACGAGTTGCCCACGCAGTCGTACTTCACCAGATCCGTGAACTGCTGGTTCTGCACGTTCCAGTAGACCAGCCGGTGGACGATGTTCCCCAGCGCGTCGAAGTCCACCGGGCCGGAGGCGCCCTCGTAGTTGATGGCCTGGCCGCTGTAGAGCAGGTTCACCGCTTTGGCGAACTCGTCCCGGCCCGGGCGGATGATGGTGCCGGCAGGATCGTTGATGGTCCGCAGCGCGTCGCGGATCTGCACGCCGGTGACCAGCGTCGGGTCGCTCAGGTGGTTGTGCGCCACCGCCGCCACCGCCGCCAGCATGGTGGTGTTGGCGGAGTCGAAGAGCATGGCGTCGAGCGCCTCGGGAGTGCCGGCGCCGGCGGCCAACAGCTCCTGGCGGAAGATCTCGCCGGAGGGCCCGTCGGTGTTGACGTTGCCCACGCCCTCGGCGCCGTCGGCCAGCGCGCCGATCTTCTGGATGGCGGTCTGGCTGCGGAACGAGGAGTTGAACATCACGCGGATGGCCTGGCCGCCCTGGACGTAGGCGGCGCGGAAGGCCGCGCCCAGCTGCACGCCGCTGATGGAGAAGATGATGTCGGGGGCGCCGTCGGTCTTCTGCGTGGACTCGTTGAAGGTGTCGGTGAGGCGGGCGATGTCCGCGTCCCAGTTGTAGCTGTTGGGATCCACCGCCGGGTCGAAGAAGATCTGCTCGACCTGCGCGTTGCCGTCGGCCGCCTTGGCTGCCTGGGCCAGCGCCGTGGCGAAGCCCTTCCCGAAGCTCTCGTTGGTGGCGTAGACGGCGATCTTGAACTTGCCGTCGCCGTTCACGTCGCCGGGCACGCCGCCGGCCACGCCCGCCTGCCGGGCGATGCGGATCATGATGTTGGCGCTCGGCTTGCTGGACATGGTGGTGCGGAAGTTCCAGCCCTGGCCGTTGCGCAGCGCCAGCTGGGTAGCCGGGTCGGGGTCGGTCGAGGTGGGGTTGTTGATGGTGGGGCCGTTGCACGCATAGCCGACGATCGGCACGTTCAGATCGTTGGACGGATCCGAGTCGTACGCCAGGGTGTTGATGCTGATGTCGTCCTTGGTGGTGTCGACGATCAGCGCCCGCACGTCGGAGCCCTGCACCAGGTCGATGGCGCGCTGGGTGGCCACGGTCGCGTTGTTGGTGGAGTCGCTGATCTCGTAGGTGAACCGGTAGTCCTTGCCCGCTGCGGCAAGGCCGGCGTTGGCGTCGTCGAAGGCCATCTTCAGCTCGGCCGGCCAGATGTTCACGGCCACCGAGCCGGTGCGGTCGATGACCGCGCCGATGGGAATCACCTTGCCGACGGTCTCCGTCTTCTGGCACGCCGCCGCGAGTACCAGGGCTGCGGCGAGCAGGTCGATGCGCTTCATGGGGTCAGTTCCTTTCGAATCGGAGTGGGCAGGGGGTCAAAAGGTCTGGCGGATTTCGGCGAACCACATGCGGCCGAGCGAAGGCGTGTCGTAGCCGCCGTAGCCGGGCTCGAAGTGGTGCTCGTCGAAGGCGTTGCGCACCGAGAGGGCGAGGCGGGTCTCCGGCTTGTTGCCGAGCAGGTGCCAGCCCACCGTGGACAGGGTGAGGTTGGTGGTCGCGTAGGCCGGCAGCGAGTAGGCCTTCTCGTTGTTGAGCAGGATGTTGCTCTGCGAGGCGCCGCGCGCCGAGGCCCAGCGGACCTGGCCGTTGAGGCGCAGGCCCCAGGGCAGATCCAGGTCCGCGCCGGCGGTGCCGAACGCGGTGGGGTACTCGGGCGAGTCGTTGGCGGCGAGCAGTCCGTCCACCAGGCCGCGCTGCAGGCTCGCCCCGGCGTAGGCCGAGACGCGTCCTGCGTTGACGCGGGCGCTGAGCTCCACGCCCACGTTGGCCGCCTGACCGCGGTTGGCGGCGAGGAACGAGGTGGTCAGCTGGGTGAACTCGATCTGGTCCTGCAGCAGCTGGTAGTAGGCGCCGCCTTCCACCGAGACCCTGCCGAACATGGAGGCCGTGGCCACCGCCTCGACGCTGGTCACCCGCTGCGGCTTGAGGGCCTGGGTGTTGGGAGTGGTCAGGTTGCCGACCACGTTGTAGTCGGTGCCGAACCCGGGCTGCGCGAACATCATCACGCCCGAGGGGGTCTGGAAGGCCTGCCCGCCGATGACCTTGGTGACGAAGCTCGGGGACCACTCGTACGCGACCGCTGCGCGCCAGCTGGTCTGGGTGGGAACGCGCAGATCGCCGTAGGTGATGCGGTCGAGGCGGACGGTGCCGGTGGTGTGCAGCCCGGAGAGACTCTCGAAGGGCTGCGCGGCGACCTGCAGCCAGGTGCCGGCATCGGTGATGGCCTGGTGGCGGGCCACGCCCGGGTCGAGCAGGTCGAGCGTGTCGCCCGGCTGGCGCTTGCCCTGCGGGGCGTTGAACACCTTGGTCCAGTAGAGGATGCGCTCGGAGTCGTACTCGCCGTCGACGCCTGCGTGCACCGAGAACCGCGAGGCCGGGGCGTAGTCGAGCTCGAGCGAGCCGTTGACCGCGCCGTAGCCGTCGTTGGGCTGGAAATAGAACGAGTTGGTGCCGGTCAGGTAGCGGCCCTCGTTGTTGTCCGGGCCGCCCTGCGACCAGCCCGCGCTGGCGGTGGCGACCAGCGACTCGCTGAAGCGCCGCTCGTAGCGCGCGCTGCTCCAGAAGTTGTCATAGGAGACCGAGTTGTGGTGGGTGAGCACGGAGGCGAGCTGGAACTCGCCATGGGCGTCCAGCACCTGCCGGCCGGCCTGCAGCGTCAAGGTGCCGAACTGCGGCGTCTCGTACTTGTAGCCGACGAAGAGGCTCTGGGGACGGGCCACGTCGTTCTGGCTCTGCGCACCCATCACCTGCGCGG
>DASRTX010000350.1:0-17537 GCA_035655715.1 Myxococcales bacterium
GAGGAAGCGCGCGAGCAGATCGGCGAGCGGAAGCGACGCGGACCCGATGCGCACCTCCGCGTCGGGGTGCGCCTCGTTGAGCAGCCGCTTGAACGATCGCAGCGCCGTCCAGCCCGGCGCGGCGTGGCCAAAGTGGAGCTCGCCCTCCGCATCGACCGCCGCGAGCGAAGGGATGGCGTCGCCGTGCTCGAAGGAGACGACCGGATAGTTGCCGCGGTCGATCATCGCGACGACGGTGTGGGTGGTCCCGAAGTCGATGCCGAACCTCATGCGCGCAGTCTAGCGATCTGGTAAACGCGCGCCATGCTCATCGCCGCCTTGCTGCTCGCCGCCGCTCCGGATGCCGCCGCGCTGCGCACGATGGCCGCCCGCTTCGCCCCCACCGATGTGTCGGCGGACCTCTCGCGGCTGCCGGGGTCCGAGAAGGCCGCTTTGGCGAAGATCGTCGAGGCCGCCGCGCTGATGGACACCCTCTACCTGCGCCAGGCGTGGGCCGGAAACGAGCCGCTGCTGCTGCGCCTGGCCCAGGACGCCTCGCCGCTGGGCCGCGCCCGCCTGCACCTCTTCGTCATCGACAAGGGACCCTGGTCCAACCTCGACCAGGACGCGGCCTTCATCCCCGGCGTGCCGACGCGGCCCGATGCGGCCAACTTCTACCCGCCCGACGCCACCAAGGAGCAGATCGAGCAGTGGGTGAAGACGCTGCAACCCAAGGAGCGCGAACAGGCCACGGGTTTCTACACGGTGATCCGGCGGACGCCCGACGGCCGCTTCGGCTGGGTTCCCTACGGCATCGAGTACCAGGATCAGCTGGGGACGGCGGCGCGGCTCCTGCGCGAGGCCGCGCAGCTGACCCAGCAGCCCACCTTGAAGAAGTTCCTGCTCTCGCGCGCCGACGCGTTCTACAGCAACGACTACTACGACAGCGACGTGGCCTGGATGGAGCTGGACGCGTCCATCGAGCCCACCATCGGGCCGTACGAGGTCTACACCGACAACTGGTTCAACCAGAAGGCGGCGTTCGAGGCATTCATCGCGCTGCGCGACGACGCGGAGACGGGAAAGCTGGCGAAGCTCTCGGCGGAGCTGCAGGGCATCGAGGATGCGCTGCCTATCGACCCGAAGCTGCGCAACCCCAGGCTGGGCGCGCTGGCTCCCATCCGCGTGGTCAACCTGATCCTCGCTTCCGGCGACGGCAACCACGGCGTGCAGACCGCCGCCTACAACCTGCCCAACGACGAGCGCATCGCGCGCGAGCGGGGCACCAAGCGGGTGATGCTGAAGAACGTGCAGCAGGCGAAGTTCCAGAAGACGCTGGTGCCCATCTCCAAGGTGGCCCTGGCCAAGGCCGACCAGCGCGAGGTCTCGTTCGACGCCTTCTTCACGCACATCGTCATGCACGAGCTGATGCATGGCCTGGGACCGCACCGCACGGCGCAGGAGAGCACCGTGCGCATGGCGATGCAGGAGGCGGGCAGCGCGCTGGAGGAGGCAAAGGCCGACATCTCCGGGCTCTTCGCGCTGCAGCACCTGGTGGACAAGGGCGCGCTGGACAAGTCGCTCGAGCGGACCATGTACGTGACCTTCCTGGCCTCGGCGTTCCGCTCCATCCGCTTCGGCACCAACGAGGCCCACGGCAAGGGCGTCGCGCTCCAGCTCAACACGCTGCTCGACGAGGGCGCCGTGCGGGTGGCGGGGGACGGCACGTTCGCCGTGGTCCCGGCGAAGATCAAGTCCGCGGTGGAGAAGCTCACCTCTGCGATCATGACACTGCAGGCTTCCGGCGACGTGGGCCGCGCGCGCGAGTGGCTGAAGCAGATGGGCGTGGTGCGGCCGGAAGTGAAGCGCGTGCTGGACAAGCTGGTTGGCGTGCCCGTGGACATCGAACCCAGGTTCCTTTCCGCGGAACGCCTGCTCGGCTCAAGGGAAGCGCGCTGATCGCTGGATGGCCTCGATCACCCGCGCGCGGTACTCGGCGCGGGGAATCTCGATGCACCCGAGGAGCTCGAGGTGCGGGGTCAGCACCTGCACGTCGAAGAGGGAAAAGCCGCGCTCGCGCAGGCGATCGGCGCAGGCGGCGAAGGCCACCTTGGACGCGCCGCTGGCGCGGTGGAACATCGACTCGCCGGCGAAGAGCCCGCCCATGGCAATGCCGTAGAGGCCGCCGGCCAGCTCCTCGCCGCGCCAGACCTCCACGCTGTGCGCCCAGCCCAGGTGGTGCAGCTCGAGATAGGTGGAGAGGATGTCGGCGGTGATCCAGGTCCCCTCGCCGGGCCGGTGCGCGCAGGCGCGCATCACCGGCTCGAAAGCCTCGTCGAAGGAGACGCGGAAGTCGAGCGCGACGGCGCGGCGCACCGTGCGCGGCCAAGGCTTGTCGTGCCGAAGGGGAAAGATGGCGCGCGGGTCGGGGGAGGCCCACGGCACCAGGCCCTGGCGCACCGGCCAGGGAAAGATGCCGAGCTTGTATGCCTCCAGCACCAGCGCTGGCGAGGTGACGCGGCTCACCGCCACTACGTCCTCGCCCGGCCGCGGCTCGGGGAAGCGCGCGACGATGGACGGAGGCGCGATGGGAGGATACGGAAGCACGTGGCTGATGTATTTACGGCGATCATGCTGAATCCGCATCTTCGAGGACTCTCTTGCTTCGCCTGCTCGACGCCACACGAGGTGCGCGCCCTGCAGACCGTCTGCACGCGCTGCGGGATGCCCCTGCGCGTGGACTACGACCTGCATGGCTTCACGCCGGAAGGGCCGCCCACCCTGTGGCGGTATGCGCCGGTGCTGCCCATCGATGCGGCGCACGCGGTGACGCTGGCAGAGGGCTTCACGCCGCTGTTGCGCGTGGAGGAACGCGTCTGGGTGAAGGACGAGGCGCGCAATCCCACCGGATCGTTCAAGGCGCGCGGCATGGCGCTGGCGGTCTCCATGGCCAAGGCGCTGGGCGCGCGGGCGTTGGCGGCGCCTTCGGCGGGAAATGCTGCGGGCGCGCTGGCGGCATACGGCGCGGCAGCAGGGCTGCCGGTGACGGTGGCGATGCCCGAGGACACCCCGCGCCCGTTCGTGGAGGAGTGCCGGCACTACGGCGCATCCGTGCATCTGGTGCCGGGCAGCATCGCCGACGCGGGCAAGTGGCTGAAGGCCAACGGCCCCGCCGGCGCGTTCGACGTCTCCACCTTGAAGGAGCCGTACCGCGTCGAAGGCAAGAAGACGATGGGGTACGAGCTGTTCGAGCAGTTCGACAGATCGCTGCCCGACGCCATCGTCTACCCGACCGGCGGCGGCACGGGCCTGGTGGGGATGTGGAAGGCGTTCGACGAGATGCAGGCGATGGGGTGGATCGGGAAGGAGCGGCCGCGGCTGGTCAGCGTGCAGGCGGAGGGTTGCGCGCCGGTGGTGAAGGGATTTGCTTCGGGCGCCGAGAAGACGGAGCCATGGCCCGCGCCGCGCACCGAAGCGTATGGGCTGCGGGTGCCGTCGCCGATCGGGGGCTTCATCTGCCTGCGCGCGCTGCGCGAGACGCGCGGCACGGCCGTGGCGGTCGCGGAGGCATCGATTGTCCCCGCCGCGCAGGAGCTGTCGCGCAGGACCGGCATCGACGTCTGCCCCGAGGGAGGGGCGGCCTGGGCGGCGGTGGGCATGCTGCGCGAGTCTGGCTGGCTCGCGCGGGGCGACCGCGTGGTGGTGTTCAACACCGGCACGGGGCTCAAGTACCGATGAACGCGCCGACCATCCGACCCGCCACCGACGGGGAGCTGGAGCTGGTCTCGCAGCTGGCGGGGAGCATCTGGCGGGCGTACTACCCGTCGATCATCTCCCGCGAGCAGATCGAGTACATGCTGGCGCGGATGTACGACGTTACGCAGCTGCGCAAGGACGTGGAGCGTGGCGTGATCTACGAGCTGGTCTTCGACGGAGAGCGCGCCATCGGCTTCTGCGGCTACGAGCGGCTCGAGGGCGAGCTGAAGCTGCACAAGCTCTACCTCGAGGTCTCCGAGCATGGCCGCGGGATCGGATCGTTCGCGCTGCGGCATGTCGAGGACGAGGCGCGCCGCCGCGGGGTGCCGGTGGTGGTCCTGGGGGTGAACCGCTTCAATGCCAGGGCGCTCCGCGCGTACGAACGCAACGGATACAACCTGCGCCACGAGCTGAAGACGGACATCGGCGGCGGGTTCGTGATGGACGATTTCATCCTGGAGAAACGCGTAGGAACGTCACAGTGAACGACTCTGGCGAACGTGGAACAGGCGGAGCACGACAACCCTTCGCGCTTTCGCGTCCCAATGGTACCAGGCGACGAAGGGCAGTCTCCAAAAGATCAGGCGCCGCACGGCCCGCCCCCGGAGCTTCGACTCGACCGGGCCTGCACGCGGCGAATGACCGAGCAAGCGCGCCGTCACCTCGACCTCCTCGAACAGCCGCTCCGCCCACTCGGGTCTTTCCTGCGCGATCAGGTGGCGAGTCTGCTCCATGAGATCGGCGCGAAAGTCCTCGGTGAAGACGACTTCCACCTTCATCGTCGACGTGCCCGCCGCATCGCCTGCCCATGCGCGCGACGGAGCTCATCGAGGCTGACCTCGCCGACTTCCTCTCTTTCCCAGCGTTCGAATGCCGCCCATGCGCGCTCTCGCTGCCAGCGCAGGGCCGCATCGAGCTCGGCTCCCGCGTCCGCCGCCTCGAGATGCTCGCTGATGATCATCCGCAGAGCCGTGCTGACGCCCACCTTGCGACGGCGCGCGAAGACGGTTGCCCTGCGCATGAGCGCCGCGTCCAGTCGGATGCTGATCGGCCGCGCGCCCCCCTTCATGTATTCTTTTTTACTACGGGCAGCAGCATCTCGCAACCGTCCGCAAAGGCGTAACTGGTACAGTTGCCACGGGCCTCCGCCAAGGGACCATCGCATGAGCCCGGTTCCCGTCCTCATCGCCGCGCACGTCTGCTCGATGCTGGGCTATGCCATCTACGCGGCGCTCTTGCCGCAACTCCGCGACGGGTGGGGCCTGAGCAACGCGCAGGCTGGAATCGTGGGCGGCATGTTCTTCGGCGGCTACGTCGTCACGGTGTCGTTCTGGACCGGGCTCACGGATCGCGGCGACGCCCGCCGGGTCTACGCCGCCGCGAGCCTGGTGGCCGCGGCGGGAAGCGCCGGTTTCGGTTGGCTGGCGCAGGGATTCTTCAGCGCCTCGTTCTTCCAGGCGCTGCTCGGCGCCGGCATCGCCGGGACGTACATGCCTGGCCTGCGCCTGCTCTCGGATCGCGTTTCGGGCCCCGGACAGAGCCGGCCCATCTCGTTCTACACCGCGTCGTTCGGGATCGGCACCGCGCTCTCGCTGGCGCTGGGCGGCGCAGTGGCCGGGCAGGCGGGGTGGCGAGCTGCCTTCCTGGCCGCGGCGGTGGGCCCGCTGGTCGCGGGCGCGCTGGTGCTGGCGTTCATCGCGCCATTGCCGCAAGCGCCCTCCCCTGCGCGAAGCGTGGTCCCTTTTCTCTCCTGGGGCCCCATCCTCCGGCACCGCGAGTCCATGGGATATATCGTCGGCTACGCCGTGCATTGCCTGGAACTGTTCGGATCGCGCAGCTGGATGGTGGCGTTCCTCACCTTCTCCGCGCTGCTCCAACCCCCGGACCGAGGTTTCCCTTGGAGCCCGCAGAACATCGCCGCGACGGTGAACCTGGCGGCGGTGGCGGCGTCCATCGGCGGCAACGAGGCGGCGCTGCGGGTGGGGCGGCGCCGCTGGATCCTGCTGGCGATGGCGGCGTCGGGCGCTTTCGGGATCCTCCTCGGCTCCTCGGCCCGCTGGCCGTGGACCGTCGTCGTCGTCTTGCTGATCGTCTACTCGATGCTGGTGATGGCGGAGTCGGCCACGCTGACGGCCGGACTGGTGGCGGCTGCGCCGCCGGAGCTGCGCGGAGCGGCGATGGGCCTCTACTCGCTCGTGGGATTCGGCGGCGGCATGATCGGCCCGGTGATCTACGGCGCGGCGCTGGATGCAGCCGGCGGTGCGCGCAATCCGCTGGCCTGGGTTGCCGCCTACGCCGCCATCGGCAGCGGCTGCCTTCTCGCCCCCATCGCCGCGCGCTGGTTCGGCGGACAGCGTTTGCCGGAGTGATCAATCCTCCGGATATGGTTCGTCCAGGATGCCGGAAATGGACACGGGCCAGGACAGCCTGGAGTCCGGCTCCGCAGTCTTTCGCGCCAGCGCGGCGATGGCCACGAATGCCCGATGCCGGATCGTGCCGGCCAGCGCCGCATCGCTGGCGAGGGGCACGATGATGCAGGGAAGTCCCTCTTCGCAATCGAGGAGCTGGAATCCGGTGGCAGCGCAGAACAACGACTTGAAAGCAGCGCGGTTGAACCGCCAGAAATCCCAGGGCAGCTCGTGCGGCGGCAGCGCCGGGTGGGTGGCCACGAAGACCAGGCCGCCAGGCCGGAGCACGCGGTTGATCTCGAGCACCACCTTCCAGGGCATCGCCAGGTGCTCGAACAGTGAAACCGAGTAGACGACGTCGAAGGACCCGGGTGGAAAGATCGTGGAGAGCTCATGCGCATCTCCGACGACGTCGACGTTCTCGCCCGCGAGCAGATCGAACCCCGTGTATCGCGCGTCCGGTTTCAGGAGCGTCCTGTACACGTTGCCCGACCGGGCGCGCGCGCCGAGCTCGAGAACGCGCGGCGCCAGCAGGGTGTTCACCTGCTGGAAGAACGAGCCGAAGAGCCGGTGATATGGATCGCCGTCCGAATCGACGTCGAGCGGCGACTTGATCAGCTCGATGACGTCGAGCAGGACGCGCCGCCGCAACGCGCGCACCAGCTCGCCGGCGCCGCCGGCGCGCAGGATCTCCAGCGCGCGCTTGATCTCGTCACGCATCAAACGACGCCTGCCGCCTCCGCCGCCTCCAGCTCCTCGTCGCTGGCCTCCTTGAACTCTCCCTCCCAGCGCGCGATCACCACGGTGGCGAGGCAGTTGCCGATCAGGTTGATGGCGGTGCGCCCCATGTCCATCAGCTCGTCCACCCCGAGCAAGAGCGTGATGCCCTCGATGGGCAGCCCGTAATGGATCAGCGCGCCCGAGAGCACCACCAGCGACGCCCGCGGCACCGCCGCCACGCCCTTGGTGGTGAGCATGAGCACGAAGAGCATGCCGAACTGCTGCCCAACGCTCATCTGCACGCCGGCCGCCTGCGCCACGAAGATGGCCGCGAGCGAGATGTAGAGCGACGATCCGTCGAGGTTGAAGCTGTACCCCAGGGGCAGCACCAGGGCGACGATGCGGCGCGGGACGCCCAGTTGCTCCAGCGACTCCATCGCCCGCGGCAGCGCCGCCTCCGAAGAGGTGGTGCTGAAGGCGATGGTGGCGGGCTCCTTCACCACCTTGATGAACTTGCGGATGGGCACCTTGAAGACCAGCGCGATGGGCAGGAAGACGCCGAAGATCAGCACCGCCAGCGCCAGGTAGAGCGACCCCACCAGCTTGCCCAGGTTGACCAGCACGCCGAGCCCGCCGTGGGCCACCGTGTAGGCGATGGCGCAGCCAACGCCGATGGGCGCATAGCGCATCACGATGTTGGTGAAGCGGAACATCGTCTCCGCCACCGCCTCGCAGACCTGCACCACGATGCGGCCCTTCTCGCCCAGGATGTTGAGGGAAAAGGCGAAGAGCATGCTGAAGACCACGATCTGCAGCACGTCCCCCTCCGCCATCGCCTTGATCACCGAGTCGGGGACGACGTGGATGATGAAGTCCTGCCAGGTCTGCGGCGGCGCGAGCTTCAACCCGGGCGGCTGCGGCGGCAGCACCACGCCGACGCCGGGCTTCACCAGATTCACCACCACCAGCCCGATGCCGATGGCGACGGTGGTGACCACCTCGAAGTAGACGAAGGCGCGCACCGCCATGCGCCCGACCACCTTGACGTGGCCGGCGCCGGCGACGCCCGCCACCAGCGTGGAGAAGATCAGCGGCGCGATCAGCAGCTTCACCAGCTTCAGGAAGATGGTGCTGAAGGGGCGGAAGACCTGCGCGTGCTCGGGCCCGGCGAAATGGCCCACCACGATTCCCAACACGAGCCCGATGAGGATCTGGCGCGTCAGCGTCAGTTTCTTCATCCGTGCTGCCCCAGCAGGCGCGCGAGCTGCGCGGGCCGGGAGCGCGGGTCGCCGAAGGCGTCGCGATAGTCCTCGAGGCTCCGGCGGATGACCTCCACCGCCTCGACGCGGTCGTACACCTCGGCGATGCGCACGATGCGCGCAGGCTCGCCGGGCATCTGCTTGTAGGTGAGGAAGTAATGCCGCAGCCGCTCGATCACGCCCTGGGGCGCGTCGGCGATGTCGCGCAGGTCGCCGTATGCGAGATCCCGCTCCAGCACCGCCACGATCTTGTCGTCGGCCTCGTTGCCGTCGATCATCCGCAGGCCGCCGATGGGCCGCGCGCGCAAAAAGAAGCTGGCGTGCGCCATGCTCTTCTCGGTGAGCACGCAGATGTCCATCGGGTCGCCGTCGCCGCGGATGCCGCCCGTGCCGCAGCGGTCCGAGCAGCGCGCGCCCACCTTGGGACCGCAGTACGTCTGCGGGATGAAGCCGTACAGGGTGGGCGGCTGGCTGGAGTAGAGCTGGGGGCGGTCGACGTGCAAATGGCCGCTGGTCTTGTCGAGCTCGTACTTCACCGTGTCGGTGGGCACGATCTCGATGAAGGCCTGCACGACGCCCGCGGGATCGCCGGGGGAGACGCCGTGCCAGGGGTGCGCCTGGAACATGGTGTTGAACAGCCTGTCCAGCTCGTCGCTCACGAAGGTCTACCTCGCGATGCTCAGGCGAAGCCCTGGACCAGCGCCCGCAGTGCGGCCTGTCCGCCGCGCAGCAGGGGCGCGCCGTCACCGACCAGCACCGCCTCCGCCGGCAACTCCGCGAGACGGCGGAGCGAAGCGTGGAGCCTCGGGAGCTCGTCGATCACCTTCGCCGGCAACAACGCCAGTGCCCCCGGAGGCTTTCCCACGCAGGCGTCGCCCACCATCAGGACGCGACGCTCGGCATTCCACAGCGCCACCTCGCCCGGCGACTTGCCGCTGGCATCCACGACCTCGAAGCCCTGGGAGAGGCGCGCGCCGATGGCCAGCTCGTCGTCGACCGGCACGTCCTGCGCGCGCACGAAGGCCGCATCCGCGGGATGGACCGAGATGCGCGCACCGGTCTCCTTCTTCAACCGTGCCGCGGCCCGGAAATGGTTGCGGTTGGTGAGCACGATGCGTGAAACGCCGGAACGGGCCAGCCCGGCAAGGACCTCGGCCGGCATCTCCACCGGATCGACCGCCACGTTGCCGCCGGCATCGCGCAGCAGATAGCCGTTGAAGTCGTAGCCGTGCCGTTCGGAGAACCACTGCCACGTCTCGATCCCGGGCAGGATTTCGCGCGCAGCCATGGGGCAGCGCGTACCATGGCCGCGCGACGAGTGGAAGAGAGCGGCTGCAGAACGTCGCGCGGCCCGCGAAATTGCAGTAAGACCGGCGGCCATGGCCAGCAACTTCGAGATCAAGGGCCGTCCCTCACGCCAGGACGCGCTCGACTACCACTCCAGCGGCCGCAAGGGAAAGATCGAGGTGGTGCCCACCAAGCCGGTGGCTACCTCGCGCGATCTGTCGCTCGCCTACAGCCCCGGCGTGGCCGAGCCCTGCCTGGAGATCGCCGCGGACCCGGACCTCTCCTTCAAGTACACCATCCGCGGGAATCTGGTGGGCGTCATCTCCAACGGCACCGCGGTGCTGGGCCTGGGCGACATCGGCGCCTACGCCTCCAAGCCGGTGATGGAGGGCAAGGGCGTCCTGTTCAAGAAGTTCGCCGACATCGACGTCTTCGACGTGGAGGTGGACGCCAAGGACGTCGACAACTTCTGCAGGGTCGTGAGGGCGCTGGAGCCGACCTTCGGCGGCGTGAACCTCGAAGACGTGAAGAGCCCCGAGTGCTTCATCATCGAGCGGCGGCTGCGCTCGGAGATGCAGATCCCGGTCTTCCACGACGACCAGCACGGCACCGCCATCATCACCGGCGCAGCGCTGATCAACGCGCTGGAGCTGGCGAAGAAGAAGATCTCCGGCGTGAAGGTGGTGTTCGTGGGCGCCGGAGCGGCGGCGGTGGCGTGCGCGGAGCAGTACGTGAAGCTCGGCGTGCCGCGCGGAAACATCTTCATGTGCGACAAGTTCGGCCTCGTCTATCGCGGCCGGCCCGAGGACATGGACGAGTGGAAGGGCGTCTTCGCCCAGGGCGAGAAGCCGCGGACGCTGGCCGAGGTGATCAAGGACGCCGACGTGGTGGTGGGCCTTTCCGCCAAAGGCGTCATTTCCAAGGAGATGGTGGCCACGCTCGCGCCCAAACCCATCCTCTTCGCGCTGGCCAACCCGGTGCCCGAGATCCTCCCCGAGGAAGCGGACGAGGTGAGAACCGACATCATCATGGCCACCGGCCGCAGCGACTACCCGAACCAGGTCAACAACGTGCTCGGCTTCCCCGGCATCTTCCGCGGCGCGCTGGACGTGCGCGCCAAGGCCATCAACGACGAGATGAAGCTGGCCGCCTCGCGCGCGCTGGCAGAGCTGGCGCGGCAGGACGTGCCCGAGAGCGTGAGCGCGGCGTACGGCGGGCAGAGCTTCCACTTCGGCCGCGACTACATCATCCCCAAGCCGTTCGACCCGCGCGTGCTCATCGCGGTTGCGCCGGCGGTGGCGAAGGCCGCCATGGAGTCGGGCGTGGCGCGCATCTCGCTGGACCACGACACCTACGTGGACTCCCTGCGCCGCCGCCAGGGCCGGACCTATGAGGTGATGAGCGTGGTGGTCTCCCGCGCGCGCCGGCGCCTGACGCGCATCGCCTTCCCCGAGGGCAACCACCCGCGCATCCTCCGCGCTGCCCAGCAGCTGGTGGAGCAGCGGATCTGCATTCCGGTACTGCTCGGCGACCGCGAGGAGATCCGTGTCCAGGCCGAGGACGCACACCTCGGAGCCGTGGACGACCTGGAGATCGTCGACCCACTCACCAGCCTGGACTTCTCCTCCTACGCCCAGCGGTTCTACGAGCTGCGGCAGCGCGCCGGCGTCTCCTGGGCGGAGGCGCTCTACCGCATGCGCCAACGCAACACCTTCGCCGCGATGATGCTGCTCGAAGGCGTGGTGGACGGCCTCGTCACCGGCCTGACGCGCACCTATCCCGAGGCGATCCGGCCTTCGCTCGAGATCGTCCGCACCCAGGAAGGGCGCCGCGCCTCGGGCACCTACATCGTGGCGTTCAAGGACTCGCTCAAGCTCTTCGCCGACTGCACGGTGAACGCCGATCCCACCGCCGAGGAGCTGGCCGACATCGCCATCTCCACCGCCGAGCTGGGCCGCGCATTCGAGATGAAGCCGCGCATCGCCATGCTTTCCTATTCCAACTTTGGCACCGATCGCGCCGGCTCGCCGGCCAAGGTGCGCCGCGCGGTGGAGCTGGTGCGCGAGCGGCGGCCCGATTTGGAGGTGGAGGGCGAGATGCAGGTCGACCCGGCGGTGGTGAGCGCCGTGCGCGAGGCGGAGTTCCCCTTCATGCGCCTCACCGGCGATGCCAACGTGCTCATCTTCCCCGACCTGAACAGCGGGAACATCGGCTACAAGCTCCTCTGGCGGCTGGGGGGCGCGGAGGTGATCGGCCCCGTGCTGATGGGAATGGCGAAGCCGGTGAACGTCCTCCAACAGGGCGCCTCGGTGCAGGACGTGGTCAACCTCGCCGCCATGACCGCCGTCCGCGCGCAGGGCGAGCTGACCTACTGATCAGGCGTCTTCGGGGAGGACGCCGCGGGAGATGTGCCACGCGCCCCAGCTCACGCCGGTGAGCGCAAGGAGTGCGCCCAGGGCGGACAGCCTGGAGATGCGGTCGCCGTACGCCATCCACCCCAGCGCCAGCGCGCCCACCGGCGTGAGCTGCTGCACGACGCCCGCCGGGGCTGCGCGCACGTAGCGCATGGACCAGGTGAAGCCCATCTGCCCGGCCACCGCAAAGATGCCCACCGCCGCCAGCAGCCACCACTCCCGGGCCGATGGCTGGGTCCAGCCGCGGAGGCCGGGAACGCCGGTGATCAGCGCGCCGGCGAGGCAGAACGCCGCGAACGTCTCCCAGGCACCGTCCGTCTTGCGCACCTCGCGGATGGCGGCCACCGCCGCGCCGGAGAGGACGGCGGAGAGCGCGCCCACCAGGACCCAGTGGGCCACCGGCGCGGCCTCCGTCTGCGAGGTGCCCAATGACACCAGCACGACACCCGCCGTGGCCAGCGCCAGCGCGCCCACCGAGGTCGCGTCGAGCGGCTCGTGCAGGAACATCGCTGCCCAGATGGCAGTGAACACCGGCGCCGTATAGTTGAGCAGCGTGGCAACGCCCACCGGCAGGTGCTCGATGGCGAGGAAGTAGCAGAGCACCGCGCCGCCGCCGAAGAGTCCGCGCAGCAAGAGGCCAGTCCTGTTGCGCGGGCGCATGGGCCGGCGGACGGAGATGAGGGCGCAGGCCGCGATGCCGATGACGAAGCGGACGAAAGCCACCTGGGAGCCGGGGAGGCGCGCCGCGGCGGCCTTGGCGCTCACCGCCATCAGCGAGAACACCAGCGAGGAGACGGCCAGGACGGAAAGCGCGGCGGCGGGACGCGGTCTCAAGGAAGCGCCTTCTACCGCAGCGCCGCCGCGATGGCATCGGCGATCCGATCGGCGCCAAGCTCGTCGGGATGCCCGTCGTAGGGCAGGAGCTGCGCGGGGTCCACCTCGACGGTCAGGTGGGGCAGCCCCTCGAGCAGCGAATCGAGCATCGGTTGCGCCACGCGGTCAGGGTCGAGCGAGGGCGTCACGAACAGCACCTTGGCGCCGCGCTCCTGTGCCAGGCGCGCCGTCTCGCGCAGCACGGCTTGGGTGAGCCGCACGGCGCGGGCCAGCCGCCCCTCCGACAGGTAGGGCAGCTGGTTGACGAACAGCTCGCGCAGCCGCAGGCGCGACTCGGAGGGCGGCGCCGCCACCAGATTCCCGTCGCGCAAGACCAGCCGCGCACGGTCGTCCTGGATGTTGCGATGGAGCTGGACGGACATGACCGTCTCCACCAGCGCGACGGGACGCTCGAGCCGCGCCAGCGCACCCTGCACGCGCAGGAACGCCTGATCGCTGCCGTACCCGCCTTCGGCCACGTTGACGATCTGAAGACCGAGCCTGCGCCCGAGCTTCGCGGCGAACGTGTCCTTCCAGGCGAGGCCGTGCCCCGCGGCGATGGACTCTCCCGCGACCAGCAGCGTGGGCGCGCGCGGGTCCTCAATGAAGTCCACCGAATCGGCGCGGTTGCCGTGCGCGTCGATGTCGTAGCGGACGGCGCGGCCGGTGCGCGGCGCCGTCACCACCAGGCTGCGCCGCGGCACGAAGGCCCAGCCGGTGCGGGGATCGCGGTCGCCCAGCCTCCACTCCAGCCGCGGATTGGGCGTCTCGACTTCGGGGCGCTCCACGGCGCGCATGACCAGCTCGGACGCGACGAGCGACAAGCCGACGGCGAGCACGACCCGCACAGCGCCGCCGGGCGTGGCCCGCCTCAGCGCCAATCGCGCGCAGAAAACCAGCGCGATGGCCGCCACCGCCACGGCGAGCCGCAGGAGCGGCAGCGTGATGGGCGGGGGCGGGAGATAATACGCGGGCACTACCACGTGCCGCAGGAACCAGGCGCGGTCGGCCAGCGCCGCGAAGGCGGCCAGCGCCGCGGCGCCGATGAGCAGCACCGTGCAGCAGATCGCGCGCAGCACGCCCCTACCCTACCAGTGTGCTAGCGTCCCCGGGGTGCGCGCTGCGCCGTCCACGTTCGATCGGCTGCTCCGCCCGCTGCACCGCTGGGTGTGGTCTGACGCGCGCCGCCGGGGCCGCAAGCTCTTGCGCTTCTCCGCCACCGAGGCGGACGGCGGGCGCGACATCTCGCGCGCCGCCGAGCTGACGCGCGACGCGCCGCTGCGCCGCCTCTACCTGCGTCACGCGGAGGACGAGCTGCGCCACGCCGACTTCTTCGCGCGGCGCGCGCGCGAGATCCTCACCGCGCACCGCGGCGCAGGCGGCTTCGAGGCGAACTGGCTCGCACCGGGCGAGCGGGGGCTCGACGACCTGCGCGTGGATCGGGAGACCGATGAATCACTGCTTGCCTTCCTGCATCTGTCGGAAAAGGCGGCGGCCGGGCGATTTGCGCTCTATGCCGAAGTGCTGGACCTGGATCCGGAGACGCGTGCCCTGTTCGCACGCATCCTCGAGGACGAGGCCTTCCACATGAGCTACACGCGCAAGCAGCTCGCCCGCCTGGCGCCGCGAAAGCAGGGGTTGCGACTCTGGCAGGCGCGCGCCGCCCGCATCTGGAGTGTTTACCTGCGCTTCGCCGTCGGCCTGGCCGCCCTGCTCGGCGGCCTGCTCCTGACGCTGCAATACTTCGTGGTCCTGCCCATCTTCGCGCTGCTGGCCCGCCGCGCGGAGCGGCGCGAGCCGGAGGGGTTTGTTCCCGCGCGGTCTGCCCCGCCGTTGAGGAGCCAGTACTGATGCGGATCCTGGGCATCTCCGCGCATTATCACGACTCGGCTGCCGCGCTGGTGGTGGACGGCGTTCCCGTCTGCGCGGTCCAGGAGGAGCGGCTCTCGCGCCGCAAGAACGACGCCGCCTTCCCGCTCGCCGCCGTCGAATGGTGCCTGGAGCAGGGCGGCCTCGAGCCCGGCCAACTGGACGCGGTGGTGTTCTACGAAAAGCCGATGCTGAAGTTCGAACGCATCCTCACCACCGCGCTGCGTTCCTTCCCGCGGTCCTGGCGCAGCTTCCCACGGGCGATGCAGAATACGTTGGGGAGCAAGCTGTGGGTGAAGGGCATCATCGCCTCACAGCTGGGCGTGCGCGGCGATCGCATCCTCTTCTGCGAGCACCACCAGTCGCACGCTGCCGCCGCCTTCTTCACCTCGCCGTCGCGCAACGCGGCCATCCTCACCGCCGACGGAGTGGGCGAGTGGGCCACGCTGACGGTGGGCCGCGGCGAGATCGATCAGGGCGGACGCGCCTCGCTGCGGCTGCTCCGCGAGCTGCGCTTCCCACACTCGCTGGGGATGCTCTACTCCACCTTCACCGCCTACCTGGGCTTCCCCGTCAACGAGGGGGAGTACAAGGTGATGGGGCTCGCCTCCTACGGGACGCCGCGGTACGCCGACCTGATCGGGCGCATCGCCCGCCGCACTGCCGACGGCGGCGTCGCGCTGGACCTGTCGTACTTCGACTTCCACCAGGGCGCGCGGCGCAGCTTCTCGCGCAAGCTGGTGGAGGCGCTGGGGCCGCCGCGCGATGCGTGGGACCCCATCGATCTCCAGAGCCTGGAAGGACAGCGTTTCGCCGACGTCGCCGCCAGCGTGCAGCGCGTCCTGGAGGAGATCCTGGTCGACCTGGCGCGGCGGCTGCGCCTGGAGACCGGGGTCGACGACCTCTGCCTGGGCGGCGGCGTGGCGCTCAACGGGGTGGCCAACGCTCGCATCCTGCGCGAGTCGGGCTTCCAGAACCTCTACGTCCCCTGCGCGCCGGGCGACGCGGGCTGCGCGCTGGGTGCCGCGCTGTTCGCCGACCGGGTCCACTTCGCCCGGCCGCACCGCGCCGTCCCCGATCATCCCTACTGGGGCCCCGCCCCCGACGCCGACGAGCTCGCGCGGGTGGCCGCAGAAGACGGCCTCTCCACCCAGCGCGCTTCGGGCGGCGAGCTGCTGGAGCGGGTGGCCGCGGAGCTTCTGCGCGGGCAGATCGTCGGCTGGATGCAGGGCCCCTGCGAGCTGGGTCCGCGTGCGCTCGGCAACCGCAGCATCCTGGCAGCGCCCCACCAGGTGGAGATGCGCGATCGCCTCAATCGCAGCATCAAGTTCCGGGAGGAGTTCCGCCCCTTCGCCCCGGCCGTTCCCCTCGAGCATGCCGACCGGTATTTCGAGCTTCCGCCCGGAGGCGCGCGGCTGGGCCGGTTCATGTCCGGCGTCTTCGAGGTCCGACGCGAGTGGCGCGAGAAGCTGGCGGCGGTGACCCACGTGGACGGCACCGCGCGCGTGCAGACTGTGGAGAAGCAGATGGCGCCGCTCTTCCACGCCCTGCTGGAGGCGTACGGCGCTCGCAGCGGAATGCCCGTCCTGCTCAACACCAGCTTCAACCTGGCCGGCGAGCCCATCGTCAACCGCGCGGTCGAGGGATACTCCACCTTCCGCCGCAGCGGCATCGATCTCCTGGTCGCCGGAGACGCGCTGGTGGCCAAGCGCCGCGCCCCGGAGGCCCTGGCGGAGGTGGCATGATCAAGCGGCGCGGCAAGCTGATGCGGATGGCGGTGATGCTGGCCAGCGCTGGGCCCGCCATCGCCGATGGCGCCCGCGGGCTCTGGCACAGCGAATCGGGCCGGAAGTGGCTGATGCCGCTCTTCGTGTTCCTCTGCGCCACCGGCATCATCCTGGCGGTCGCGGCTACGGTGGAGGCCCTCTCGCCCTTCCTCTATGCCATCTTCTGACACGCTCCTGGCCTGCCCGCGCTGCGGCGGGGAGCTTGCGAGCTTGCGATGCGCGCGCTGCGCCGTGGAGTACGCCGCGCCCGACGGCATCCCCGACCTGCGCCTCCCTGCGGAGCCCCGCACCGAGCGCGTGCGCCAGTTCTACGCGCAGGCGCCGTTCCCCGGGTACGCGCCCCGCGACAGCCTCTCTTCCCTGCGCGCCCGCGCCGCACGCAGCGGGTTCGCGCGCGCCCTCGACGACGCCATCCCGGGCGACGCCACCGTACTGGAGATGGGGTGCGGCACCGGCCAGCTCAGCCTCTTCCTCGCCAGCGCCGACCGCGTGGTGATCGGCGCGGACCTGACGCGGCCCTCGCTGGCGCTCGCCCAGACGGCGGCGGAGAGGTTCGGCGTTCGCGGCGTCCGGTTCGTCGAGACGGACCTGCACGCACCCGGCCTGCGGCGGGGCGCGTTCGACGTGGTGATCTGCAGCGGCGTGCTCCACCACACGCCCGATCCGCGGAAGTCGTTCGCGGCGGTGGCGCAGCTGGTGCGGTCCGGAGGCGTGATCGTGTTGGGACTCTACAACTCCTTCGCGCGGCTGCCCTTGCGGGCGCGGCGGCTGGTGGCGCGGCTTTCCCGCTATCGCTGGATTCCCGGCGATCCGGTGCTTCGCGACCGCCGCAGCGAGCCCGAGCGCCGCGAGGCGTGGCTGCGCGATCAGTATCGGCACGTGGAGGAGCACAGGCATACGCTGGGGGAAGTGCGGGGCTGGTTGCGTGAGCAGGGGTTCACGTACCTGCGCGCGTTTCCCAGCACCTTGCTGGAGGGGGAGAACGAGTTGTTCGCGCAGGAGGACGACTGGGCGATCGAGCGGGCGATCGCGCAGATTGGGTGGATGCGGAGGTTGGGGCAGGAAGGGGGACTGTTCGTGGCGGTCGGGGCACGGCCGGCGTAGTCAGGTTCTGGAGCTGGAGTCTGTTTCGGGAAGCGTGGATTTTGGAAGCGTGGATTTTGGATCTGGTTCCCACCCTTGAGC
>DASRTX010000351.1:0-7707 GCA_035655715.1 Myxococcales bacterium
CGGTGAGGGGTACGCAAGTCAAGCCGGCCCGGCGCATGCACGCCCGGCTGCTTGACGGGCATACGGCCGGCAGCGTACGCGCTGTTCGTGGATGCCGGATCGCTCAATTCGCCCCGCTGGCCGGAGGCGCCGGCGGGCGGATTTCACGAGGCCTGGTACGTGGCGGCGAGCGATCCACGAGAGGGCCATGGGCTCTGGCTGCGCTACACCGTGGACCTCGATGCGCAGGGCAGGAACTGCGCGGTCTGGGCGTCCTGGTTCGACCGCGACCATCCTGAGCAGTCGATGGCGTTGAAGAATGACCTCCACGCTGCGGCAATCAGCCGCACTGAGGTGAAGCTCGGCGACAACCAGCTCTCGTCGGAGGGCTGCTCGGGCGAGGTGGAGGCCGACGGACACTCCCTTCGCTGGCGCCTTTCTTTTGGCCAGGGAGTGCAAGCAGAGGAGCCGATCCCGCGCTGGCTCGCGCCCGTGGCCCGCCTGCGCGGCAGCGGCTACGTCCTGCCGCACCCGGCGACCACCCTCACGGGCGCGCTGGAGATCGATGGGCGGATGTTCGAGCTGCAGCGCGTTTCCGCGGGACAGGGACATCTGTGGGGGCGGTCGCGCTGGCCTGCATGGGCGTGGGCGCGCTGCTCCGCCTTCGCCGAGGATCCCACGGCGTCGCTGGACCTGCTCGACGTCGAGGGGCCGGGCGGCGTGCGCATCCCGACGTTCGTCTTCCGCTTCCGCGGCCAGGTGCACCGGTTCGGCGAGCTGCCCTGGATGCCGCTCTGCACCTCGCGGCCCGGGGCGCCCTCCTGGCATTTCTCCGCGCAGGACGCGCGCCTCGCCATCGACGGCGTGGTGCACGCAGCGCCCGCCTACATGGTGGAAACCCGATATGGGGATTCCCATTACTGCGTGAATACCGAAATCGCCTCGCTGGAGGTGCGAGTGAGGGTCCGTGCGTTCCCCGGCGCGCCTTGGCGGCCGGAGACCACCTTGACCTCCAAGTGCGGAGCATCGTTGGAGTTTTGTGGCCGCTCGCCCGATCCTCGGGTCACCAGGGTACCGGCCGTCGCACCTGCTGTCCAAAAGGAGGCGCGCGCGGCCGGTTCTGTGGCAAGTTGAAGGACCCGAGGAGTCAAAACAATGAACCGTCGCCTTGCTCCGCGTCTCGCGCTCGGCCTGGCCTTCGTCGCCGGGCTGTCCGCGTGCATCGTGAACCTCAGCTTCGACATGGACCAGCGCGACGTCGCGGTCCAGGCGCCCGTCGCAGGCAGCGCGTCCCAGAGCATCCTGGTGGATCTCGGCAAGTACAAGGAGATCACCGATCACAAGGACAGCATCCGCAGCCTCGACCTCGACTACGCCGACATCACGGTCACCAAGGTCAACGCCGGGAACCAGGCCACCAAGCTCAACGGCACCTTTTCGCTGCGCAAGGGCCTGCTCGACCCGGCGGCCAACGACGTGAAGGTCGGCGATCTGGTCAACTTCCCCGCCACGCTGGGCAGCACCGTCCGAATCAAGGGCACCCCGGCGCTGGACGCCTTTTTGCTGCAGCAGCTGCAGAGCGGCGGAACCTTCTATGTGGTGATGAACGGAACGGTGGACGGGAAGACCGACATCGTGCTGGACATCAACATGCACGCCAGCATCGGGTACGACTCCGGTATCTTGTAGTCGGGAGCTGCCGCAAGGCAGCCGAGCAGCCTGCCGAAGGTAACGGCCACGCCCTAGGTTCTGGGCGTGGCCATTTTACAGGCGCTGATCAGCTATCTGGGGAAGTCGGCGGGCAAGGCCCTGAACGCGATCTTCGGCTGGGCCGTGCTGGCGCTGTTCGGGCAGACCTCGCCCAAGGAACAGACGCTCCTTTCCGCGGTGGTGGCGGCAGCGGCCGCGTGGCCCATCCTGCTCATGGGAGTGATCGTCCCCAAGGTGGCGCTGTTCGTCGTCTCCTTCGTGCCGCTCGCCAAGTCGGTGCCCAACGCCTGGCTGCGGCTGATCTGGCTCGCTCTCGCCCTGGTCGTTCCGGTGGTGGTGGGCACGGTGGTGGCGAAGCGCGGCGCGCAGGACCGCATGGCCGAGCCGCGCTGGAAGAAGTTCCTGCGCGGTTTCCCCATCACGCTGGCGCTGGCCTGCGCCTTCCTGCTCATGCTGGTGGTGGCGCCCATCCTGCGCATTGTCACCGTGCTGCGCCGCCGCGAGGTGGTGCGCATCCCGGCTGTGATGGACAAGGGCGTCACCGGCGAGGCGATGGCGGCGTTGGCCGACGAGCTGGAGCGCAACCAGATCGACCTGCAGCGCGCGACGGCGCCCTGGCACCAGACCGCGCCGGCGAAGATCCTGCTCAAGATTGGCGGCGCGCCGTTCAAGGCGATGGCCAGCAAACATGTGGAGTACCGCCGCAACGGCGAGCTGGAAGTGACCGTCCTGCCCAACGAGACCATCCTGCGCGGCAAGCCGGCGCTGGTGGCGCAGGCGCGGGCGCTGTGCGCCGAGGTGTACGGGCCGCGGCCCGTCGTCCAGAGCTTCGCCGCCGAGGCGCGCGAGCTGGAGATGCACGCCAAGCGGCTGTGGCGCATCTATCTCGAGCAGCCGCGCGCGCATCGCCGCTCGGCGGTGCTGGAGGGCCGGCTCTCCGAGCTGTCGGCGGAGCTGTCGCGCAGGACCTTGCCGTGGGACGAGTGGCAGATCGTCTACCGGCTGCTGCTGCAAGTGGACCGCGCGCTGCACGGCGACGAGCCTTTGCTACGCCACGCGCAAAAGGAGGAGTACATGGCCGACGAGAGGGTTGCGCTGCCCGGGCCGCGCAACATGGAGAAGCTGCCGGCGCGCATCCCGGCGGACCGCGCGCTGCCTGTCTCGGTGGAAGGGATGACCAACCGCGAGCTGGTGGGCCACGTCGTCGAGAGCGCCACGATGCTGGCCAAGAAGGAGATCGAGCTGGCCAAGGCGGAGCTGAAGGCTGACCTCAAGAAGGAGGTGGCCATGGCCAAGGGGCTGGGAGTGGCCGGCCTCTGCGCGCTCTGGACGGTGTCGATGATGCTGGTGGCGGGAGCGATGGCGCTGGGCACCGTGCTGCCGGAGTGGGCGGCGGCGCTGATCGTGGCTGCCGGCGTGCTGGCGGTGGGGAGCATCGCCGGGCTGGTTGGGTGGGGCAAGCGGGTCAAGGAGCCGCTGGAAGCGACGCGGCGCAGCCTCAAGGAGGACGCACTGTGGGCGAAGGAACGGCTCGCGTGAACGGGAACGGGGCGGCGGAGCCCAAGGCACCGCGAGAGATCGAGCGCGAGATCGAGCACCTGCGCACGCGGCTGGACAGGTCGCTGGCGGAGCTCGATCGCAGGCGGCACGAGCTGACCGACGTGCGGCTGCAGATGCGCAAGCATCCCCGCGTGTTCATCGGCGCCGGCGCGGCGGTGGCGCTGGTGGTGGGCGGCATGGCGTTTGCCATCTGGCGGTCGCGCAAGCGGGAGGAGCTGCCGCAGAAGGCGAAGCGGTTGCGTATCG
The DNA here is from genome assembly GCA_035655715.1 of Myxococcales bacterium. Classification (GTDB taxonomy): domain Bacteria; phylum Myxococcota; class Myxococcia; order Myxococcales; family 40CM-4-68-19; genus 40CM-4-68-19. The sequence goes on from DASRTX010000351.1 coordinate 3,496, forward strand.
CCATCGGGCGGGCAGTGGACGATCCCAAGAAGGTGGCGCGCGGAGAGGCGCCGGTCTGGGAGAAGATCGTCGGGGCGGTGGGGACGACCATCGCCGTGAGCCTGACGAAGAAGATGCTCGAGCGGGCGTGGAATTCGACCACGCCGGCGCGGGGCACCGCCTAGGCCGGCCGGCGTTACATGTAGAGCCCGCCGTTCACCCGCAGCACTTCGCCGGTGATGAAGGCGGCGCGGTCGGAGGCGAGGAAGGCGATGGCCTCGGCCACCTCGCGGGCGGTGCCTGCGCGGCCGAGCGAGGCGCCCTCGGCCATTGCCTTCTTGGCGGCCTCGGGCAGCTCCTTGGTCATGTCGGTTTCGATCCAGCCGGGGCTCACCGCGTTGACGCGGATGTTCCGGCTGCCCAACTCGCGGGCAAGGGACTTGGTGAGGCCGATGAGGCCGGCCTTGGCCATGGAGTAGGCGGTCTGACCGGCGTTGCCCTGCTCGCCGACGACGCTGGTCAGGTTGACGATGCTGCCCCAGCGCTGCTTCATCATCGGGCGGGTGGCGGCCTTGGAGAGATGGAAGGCGCTGGCCAGGTCCACGTCGAGCGTGCGGCGGAGGTCGTCTGCCTTGTAGCGGAGGATGAGGCCGTCGATGGAGATGCCGGCGTTGTTCACCAGGATGTGCAGGCCACCCAGCTTGGTGGCAGCTTCGTCCACCGCCTTGGCGCACGCCTCGGGGTCGGCCACGTCGAACTTGAGCAGGTGCACCGCCGCCGCGCCGGCCTTCTCGCACTCGGCCTTCGCTTCGTTTGCCGCCGCGTCGTTGCCCGCGTAGGCGATGGCCACCTTCGCGCCGCCCTCGGCGAGGCGCACCGCGACGGCCCGGCCGATGCCCCGCGAACCGCCCGTCACCAACGCCACCTTGTTCTCGAAGTCCTTGGCCATGATGCCCTCGGGATGGAGGGACCGCCGTGTATCGCACTCGAGGATCGGCGGCAATGGCGGCGCGGCGCTGGGCGGAGAGGCAGCTTGTCCCGGGACAAGTTGGTACGGCAGGTGGCGGATGTTGGAGGGGGAAGTCGGGGGGTACGCTCGGGCGCATGGATGATGGACTGGTTGGATCGCTGAGCAACGAGGAGCTCCTCGCCGCAACGCAGGACCTGGTGCGGCGCTCGTGCGAAATGGAGGCGGATCTCCTCGTGCATCTGGGGGAGATCGACCACCGCAAGCTTTATCGCGATCGCTCGTACGGGTCGATGTACGCGTTCTGTACGCGCGAGCTCGGGTTCTCCGAAGGAGCGGCCTACAACCGCATCTACGTCGCGCGCACGGCGCGGAAGCTGCCGGCGCTCCTCGAGGCGGTCCGTTCCGGACGCGTGCACCTCGCCGGCTTGCGGTTGCTGGCGCCGCACCTGACGAAGGAGAACCACGCGGAACTCCTTGAACAGGCGAGGGGCCGCACAAAGGAGGAGATTGCGCAGATCGTCGCGGCTGCAGGCCTTCCCCTGGTTTCGACTACAGGAGTGGCGTCCCAGTGGCTCACGCCCATCTCGGACGATGTGTACAAAGTGCAATTCAACATCTCGCGGGAGTTCCGGCACGAGATCCGCGACGCGCAGGACCTTCTTCGCCATCGGATTCCGGACGGCAATCTCGCCGCGATCTTCCAGACCGCGCTGAAGCTGCTGGTCGCGCAGGTGCGGAAGGAGCGATTCGCGCTCGGCCGCAAGGCGCGGGGTTCGGCGAAGCCGAGCGGAGAGGCGAAATCCCGCCACGTGCCGGCAGCGACGAAGCGGGCGGTGTTCGAGCGGGACGGCGGGCGGTGCACGTTCGTCGACGAGCGGGGCAAGCGATGCGAAGAGACCGGCGCTCTGGAGATCGACCACATCGAGGGTTACGCCCGCACGCACCGTCATGATCTGGCAGGGCTCCGTTTGCTCTGCCGCGTCCACAACCAACATGCGGCGGAGAAGATGTATGGGCGGGACTTCATGGATGCGGCCCGCCAGGGAACTTGTCCCGGGACAAGTCCACCCGGGTGAGCTCGGCGAAAGGTCGCTTTCGACGCGCCAAGAGTCGGGGGGTTGGCGCGTAGGGTTGCGAATGTTGCGTTTGCTGGCTCAGGAACTGTTGCCTCCCTGATTCCCATCTGGTAGGCGCCAGCCGGAATGAAGATTGGTCTGATCGGGCTGGGTGCCATCGGCGGGGTGACGGCGCAGCGGCTTCTTGCGGCCGGGTGCGATGTGTCGCTGGCGGCAGGGCGACATGCCGCCGAGCTGCGCGCGACGTTTCCCGACGGCGTGATTGGCGAGACGCTGGCCGAGGGGCGTTACGACCTGATCCTTTTGTGCGTGCGCAGCGCAGACATCGAGAAGGCGCTGGTGCCGGCAGCCCCGCTGCTGGCGCCGGACGGCGCGGTCGTGTGCCTGCAGAACGGGTTGCCGGAAGAGCGCGTGGCGAAGATCGTGGGGCCCAATCGTGTGCTGGGGGCCGTGATCGGCTGGTCTGCAACCATGACCGCGCCCGGCGAGTACCTCATCACCGGCCCCGGTGCGTTCATCCTGGGCGGCGCATCGCCCCGCATCGACCACGCGCGCTTCGTGCTTGGGCACGCCTTCCCGGTGTCAGTGACCAACAATCTGACCGGCGCACGCTGGAGCAAGCTGGCCATCAACTGCGCGATGTCGACCCTGGGCGCGGTCAGCGGCCTCTCGCTGGGCGAGCTGGCGTCGCGCCGGGACGTGCGCGAGCTCGCCCTGCGCGTCATCGCCGAGGTGGTCGAGGCGGCGCAGACCCGCGGAGTCAAGCTGGAGCCCATCGCCGGTGTCCGGCCCGATCGGCTCATCCGGCTGCCGCGTCCGCTCGCCCACTTCGCGGTCTGGCTGGCCGCGCGCCGCCGCCCCCGCCAGAAGTCCGGCATGATCGCCCTGCTGCGCACCGGCCGCCGGGCCGGCGTCGAAGATCTCAACGCGCTGGTCGACGCCCCGCTGAACCGCAAGCTGGTCCAGCAGGTCCACGAGATCGAGCGCGGCTCCCGCCAGATCTCGCCGCAAAATCTGGCCGAGCTGACGTGACGCCGCAAGCACGGCCGTCCTCCTCCCGAAACTCGCAATGCAGCGCGTTGACAGTGGATCCCCCCGCGGCTATTTTCCGCCGCCCTGACGATGGACTACCTCTCCTCCTACGTCCCCATCCTCGTCCTCCTGCTCATCGCCGGCGTGATGTGCCTGGCCATCGGCATCCTCGCCACCGTGCTGGGGCCGCGTCGCATCACCCGCGTCAAGGAGATGGCGTTCGAGTGCGGCTCGCCTACCACCGGCGACCCGCACGCCCGCCACTCGGTGAAGTTCTACCTGGTGGCGCTGCTGTTCATCGTCTTCGACATCGAGAGCGTCTTCATCTACCCGTGGGGCGCGCTGCTGCGCGACTTCCAGAGCGACGGCGTGGGCTGGTTCGCCTACGTGGAGATGCTCTCCTTCATGGCCACGCTGGCCCTCGGGCTCGTCTACGTCTGGAGGAAGGGCGCGCTGGAGTTCAACACGTGAGCAATACGCGCCTCCCCATCCTCCGGCCCGAGGGAAACGTGCCCGAGTCGTCCCGTCTCGGCGGCGACGAGAACAGCGTCCCTGTGCTGCTCTCGCGCCTGGACGACTCCATCGGCTTCTTCGAGAAGAACCTCTCCAACGCGCTCGGCTGGGCCCGCGCCAACTCCATCTTCCAGTACCCCTTCGTCACCGCCTGCTGCGGCATGGAGTACATGAGCGCGATGGCCGGCCGGTACGACATCTCCCGCTTCGGCGCCGAGTTCCCCCGCTTCTCGCCGCGCCAGGCGGATCTGCTGATGATCGTGGGCACCATCAATGTGAAGCAGTCGCCGGTGCTCAAGCGCGTCTTCGACCAGATGGCCGAGCCCAAGTGGGTGATGGCCTTCGGCGTCTGCGCCAGCTCGGGCGGCTTCTACGACAACTACGCGACCGTCCAGGGCGCCGACCGCGTCATCCCGGTGGACGTCTACGTGCCGGGCTGCCCGCCGCGCCCCGAGCAGGTGCTCGACGGCCTCAAAATCTTGCAGCAGAAGATCCAGGCGCAGCGCCACCGCGCCGCGACTCTGGAGAAGGCGCCCGGCGTGGACATGAAGTCCCTCCAGAAGCGGAGCTTCCTCGGAAAGCTCCTGGGAAAGTAGGCGATGTCGCAAGCGCTCATCGAGCTGGTTCGGGAGAAGTTCCCCG
>DASRTX010000352.1:0-7364 GCA_035655715.1 Myxococcales bacterium
CCACGCCAGCCTGTCCGTACAACTCCGTCAACTGCAGCAGCCCCCGCCAGTGGAGCTTCGAGGTTTCGGCCTCCAACGCAGGAGGTTCCAGCGGCTTTTCGGCGTTCATTTCGGGGACGCCCAAGATCGGCTACATCCGGGACTCGATCTGGGTCATCTGGGGGACGACCCTCGCGGGCGGCACCTGCCTGGGCTGTCACAGCGCCGGCAATCCGTTGATCTTCAGCGACGGCGGGGACACGACGCACGCCACGTCGTTCAACAACATCCGCAACACGACCAACATCGTCTTCCCCGGCTCACCCCTCAGCAGCTTCCTGCATCTTTGCCCTACGCAGTCTGCGGGGTGCACCCCTCCTGGCTTCACCAACCACCCGGGCGGCCAGCGATACGTTTCGGGATCGCAAGAAGACCAGGTCATCACACGGTGGATCACGGACGGCGCACTGTTCTGAGATGACGTTAGAATGCTGGTGTGGATACGTTGATCCGGACGGTTCTGTTGGGGGCGACCGGCGTTCTCCTCGGCATCGCCGGCAACGGCTTCACGCCGCATCCGGCCCCTCTCGGCAAGCCCGTCTTCGCAGCCGCCGAGCTTTCCGGGACCTGCAGCGATGGCCCCGGCGCGGCGGCGCGCATCTCCGTCGAGGAGGCCAAACCGCTCTGCGTTTCCTGCACAGCGGCTTTCGTCGACGCGCGCACGCCGGCCGAGTACGCCGCGGGGCACATCACCAGCGCGGTGCACCTGGCTCCTGGGGAACCCGTCGCGCCGGTGCTCGGAGCGCTGCGCGAGAAGAGCGCGGTCATCGTCTACGATCGCGATGGCAACTGCGCCGCCGCCGACCAGGTGGCCGCAGAGCTGCAGAAGCAGGGTCTGCGTGACGTCCGCGTGCTCACCGGCGCCTGGCCGGAATGGCTGGCGCGCGGCGGCCCCGGCGAATCGGGCGCCTGCACCCTCTGCGCCCCGGTGAGCCGATGACGCGCTGGGTCCTGTTGGCTTGCCGCATCGCGCTGGGCGCGCTCTTCCTCTGGGCGGCGGCCACCAAGCTGCCGGACATGAACGCCTTCGCGCAGGACGTGGCCAACTACCGCGCATTGCCGGGTGCGCTGGTGCCCTACGCCGCCGCGGCGGTGGTGGGCATCGAGGTGGTGGCGGGTGTGTCGCTGATCACCGGCATCGCTGCGCGCCCCGCGGCGCTAGTGCTCTCGGTGCTGCTGCTCGCCTTCATCGGCTTCCTGGCGCAGGCGCTGCTGCGGGGCATCGACCTGCGCTGCGGCTGCTTCGGGGGCGACGAGCCCGCCACCTGGTGGACCGTAGCCCGGGACGCGGTGATGCTGGCGGCGGCGCTGCTGGTGGCCTGCAAGCCGCAACCTGTCCGACGAACAGCGGAATTGCCGGGCGTGTAGCTGCCCTGCCCACCCCGCCCCCCTTTCGGACTCCACCCGCGCGCCTCTACGATTCCGGCCGTGCTGTGGAAGAAAAAATACGATCGAGCGCGCGAGGTCGCGGACGCGGACAAGGCCAGGGCGCGCGGCCGGGTACGCAGGGCAGTGAAGGGATATCTCAAAGTCCTGGAGCACGAGCCGGAGGACCATCCGGTGCGCGCGAAGGTGGCGCCGCTCCTGGCCGCGCTGGGCAAGTGGGAGCAGTCCATCCAGAGCTTCGACAAGGCCGCGCAGGGTTTCCTGGAGAAGGGGTTCGCGCCCAAGGCGATCGCGGTGTGGACCGTGGCCGCCGAGACCTTTCCCGAGCGAGTGGAGTACTGGGAGCGCATCGCCAACGAGCAGGTGAAGCGCGGCCGGCGGCAGGACGCGGTGGTGGTCTTGCTCGAAGGCCGCACGCAGCTGCGCCGCAAGCGGCAGCGTCCCCTGGCGGTGATGCTGCTTCGTCAAGTATTGGAGTTGGAGCCGGGGCACGTGGAAGCCACGCTCGATCTGGCAGATCTGTTGAGGCGCGAGGGGACGCGCGACGAGGCGCGCCGGCTATTGGCGCAGCTCCTGGTGCGCATCGGCCAGGCTCGACGGATGCGGCGCCGCGTGCGGCTCGCGCAGTTCCGCGTCGAGCCCTCCCTCCGCGGGGCCCTCGACTGGGCCTTCGCGCGATAGCGACTACTTGCAGGCTGGTAGGACTGGCGGCACGCTGGTGGCGAAGAGGTTGCGGCTCCAGCAGTTGTCGGTGCCGCTGCCGTCCCAGATCAGATCGGCGGCGAGGTCGTTGAAGGGCGGAGGCAGGAATGCCTTCGCGCCTCCGTTGCCGGTGACCCGGTTCCCGACGATGCGGTCGCCGGACGGGTCGGGATCGATGTCGAGTCCGGCGCACTCCTGGCCCTGAAGCGCCAGCCCGAAGCAGAGGCTGGCCACCGCCACGCCGGTGAACTGGTTGCCGCGCACGTCGTTGCCCAGCACGGTGGTGGCGTGGCCGCCGGCGATGAGGATGCCGGTGCCGGAGGGGACCACCGCCAGGATGTCGCCCTCCTCGGCGGTGTTGTCGCGGTTGTTGTCGCGCACCTCGTTGAAGGCGACCAGCGTGTTCTCCTGCGTGTTCCGCTCCAGGAAGGGAAGGATGTCGACGAAGATGCCCTGCGTGTTGCCGGTGACGGTGTTGCCCACCACCGCGCAGTTGCGGCTGTTCTCGATCTCGATCCCGAGCAGGTTTCCGCTGACGTGGTTGGAGGTGACCAGCACGTCGTCGCTCTGGCCCACGTAGATGCCGGCGTCCGTCTGCGTATTGGTCACTGTGTTGCCGGTGATCAGCCCGTGGCGCGAGACCACCGGAAACAGGCCGTAGACGCCGTTCCCGTCGGCGGTGTTGCCGGAGAGCGTGAAGCCGTCCACGCAGGCGAGGTGCGCGCCGTGCACGGCGAAGCCGCGCAGCGTGAAGCCCTGCAGCGAGAAGCCGCGCAGCGTGGTGCCGTCGAGGCCACAAGGCGGGTGCTCCGGATCGTCCTGCGCCGCGCCGGCGGAGTTGGCCGGACTCACCCAGAAACCGAACTGCTGCGCGCCCGCGTTCTCCAGCACGACGGGGGCGCCGGGGTGAGGCACGCCCACGATCGTCAGATTTGCCGTGGTGACGGTGACCGCGTTCCGATCGCGAGCTCCGCCTTCCCGGTAGGTGCCGGGGAGGACCTGGATGCGGTCGCCGGGCGAGGCGCGCGCCACGGCCGCGCGAATGGAGTCGCCGGGATGGACCACCAGCGTGCGGGCGGAAACAGGCAGCGCCGCTAAGGCCGCGGCCACGACGAAGGCGAGTCGCATGGAATCCCCCTTGACGGGAGCGGCATATCGCGTCGCCGCGATTTGCTCAAATCCGCCCCGCAGCGGCTCACTTTGCCAGCTTGCGCTCCACCCAGAGGAACTCGACCAAGGTCTGCACGCAGACGATCATCGGCGTGGCCACCACCGCGCCGAAGACGCCGAAGATGGCGGAGAGCACTCCCTGCCCGGTCAGGAGCAGCGCGGGCTTGATCTCCACCGCGCGCCGCATGATCAGCGGAGCGATCAGATAGCCCTCGACGAGGTGGACGCCCAGGTAGACGGCCAGCGCGTAGAAGAAATGCTGCGGCGACTGCGAGATCGCGACCAGCAGGCCGGGGATGGCGCTCGCCACCGCGCCCACGTAAGGGACGAAGGTGCCTAGGAAGGTGATCAGCCCGAGCAGCAGCCAATCGTGGATGCCGGCGATGGCGAGGCCCACCGCCGCCAGCGTGCCCATGATGGTCATGGAGACGAAGATTCCGCCCACCCACTTGCGCAACGCCGTGCCGGTTCGGCGCCACGATTCGTCGAAGACCGGCTCGCGCTCGCGCGGCACCAGCTTGCGCACGCCGTCGCGATAGGTCTCCGGCGCGGCCACCAGGAAGAGCGCCAGCACGAACACGAGCACCGCCTCGGAGAGGCCGAAGACGATCCCGAGGATCGCCGGCACCGCCACCTCGGAAGCCTTCTGCGCCGCCTGTCCCGCCTTCTCCTCCACGTTCTTCGCGCCCTGCGCGCGCAGCCAGTTGCGCGCCTTCTGCAGCTGCTTGGGGACCGTGCGCGCCAGATCCTCCACCTGCTCCGACAGCGCTGGCGCCGCCACCATGGCGGCAACGGTCACGCCGCCCAGGATGAGGACGACCAGGAGCAGCACCGCCGCGCCGCGCGGCAAGAGGCGCGAGAACCAGCGCACGGGAAAGGAGAAGACCACTGCAATGACCAGGGCGAAGAAGGCGAGCAGCAACTCCTGGCGGGCGAGCCAGGCGAACGCCAGCAGCACGGCCACCGCCATCAACTTGAGACCGGTCTTCACGCGACTCGCCTCCGGATGAACTCTTCCATCCCTTGCTGGGTGGCCTCGGGCTGGTCGCGGTGCGGGGAGTGCCCGCACGCAGCCAGAAGCAGGACCTCGACGTCGCGCGCGCCCTTGCGGATGGCGTCGACCTGCCGCGTGGTCCCGTACTCGTCGTCTTCGCCCTGCACCACCAGGATGGGGACGGAGATGCGGGGCAGGAACTCCTCCAGGTTCCAGGCGCGGAAGGCCGGATCGAGCCAGGGCCGGTTCCAGCCCCAGAACGCCGCCTCCACGTCCCGGTGGTGCTTTTCGAGCCGCCTGCGCAGATCGCCGCGCTCGAAGGCCTCGCGTGCCTTCTCGATGCTGCGCAGCCCCATCTCCTCGGTGAAGACGTGCGGCGCCTCGAGGATGAGCGCACGCGCCTTGCCGCCGCTGCCGGCGTGGATGACGGAGATGGAGGCGCCGTCGCTGTGCCCCACCAGGATGGGATCGGTGACGCCCGCCGCAGCCAGGATCTCGGGCAGGAGCCCGGCCTCGTCGTGCATGTAGCGCACCGGCCGCGGCATGGGTGCTGGATCCGAGGCGCCGTAGCCGGCGCGGCTGTAGACGAGAGCGCCCAGGCCGGTGGCCTCCGCGAGCCGGCGCGGGAAATCGCGCCACAGGCCGAGGGACCCGAGGCCCTCGTGGAGGAAGACCAGTGTCGGGCCGCCTGCGGGGCCGATGTGCTCCGCCTCGATCTTCTTGCCACGGACGGTGAGCATCAAGGCGCGCCCGGCGTGAACTGCGAGAGCTCGGCGATGCCCAGCGACTGCTCGAGGCGCGCCACCTCGTCCACCTTGCCCTCGAACCCGCGGTCGCCGAAGAGCTGATGCTCGCGATCCTCGAAGACGTCGCCGAGCTTGCGGTACTCGCGGTCGCCCACCAGCTCCCGGAAGGCGGGGAAGAGCACGGTGTCCTCGCGCGCCTCGTGCGGCCGGTACATGCGAGAGAAGCTGCGCAACAGCCCCGGAGTGCGCGAGCGGTCCGGCGCGCCGGAGAGGAGCTGCGCGGTGATTCGCCTGCCGGCGGCGTGCTGTGCTTCCAGCGTGGCCACCAGCTCCGTGAGGCGGCCGGCCTTGCGGAAGCGGGGGAAGAGCTGCTGCTCCTCGAGCTGTTCGTGGTAGCCCTCGATGAAGTCGCGGATGATCTTGACCGCGTCCGGCAGCGCGGCGGCCTCCGCTCCCGACTCCAGGCGGCGCGCGCACTCCTCGTAGATCAAGAGCACGCGGTTGAGCAGCCCGTGCTCGCGCATCAAGTCCTCGGTGGGAGAGACCTCCGGCTCCTTCTTCGCGGGTTGCTTCGCCGCCACGAGCGCGGCGGCACCGACCAGCGCCTGGCGACGGAACATGGAGGCAACCTACCTGCTCAGGCCGGCCAGGCGCGCTCCAGGATCGCTGCCGTGTTCACTGCCGCGGGCAGCGTGCCGAACGACGTGCCATGGTCCCCGCCCAGGCGCGTGGCGCAGAAGGCGTCGGCGACGGCCGCGGGCGCGTGCTGGACCAGCAGCGCGGCCTGCAGGGAAAGCGCCAGCGACTCCACCAGCCGGCGCGCCGAGGCCTCGTCGGGCCGGATGAGCTGCGCCTCGGCTGCGTCCAGCGCCGCGTCCAGCCGGCGGTCTGCGCCGCGCGAGAGCCTCAGCTCGGCGAGCAGCGCGTCGCGGGCCTGGGGCTCCTTGTGGATGGCGCGCAGCACGTCGAGGCAGATGACGTTGCCGGACCCTTCCCAGATGGAGTTGAGGGGCGCCTCGCGGTAGAGGCGCGGCAGGATGCTCTCCTCCACGTAGCCGTTGCCGCCCAGGCACTCCAGCGCCTCGCAGACCATGGGAGAGGCCCGCTTGCAGACCTGGAACTTCGCCACGGCGGTGGCGATGCGGCGGAAGGGCGCTTCCTGCTCGCGCCGATCGTAGGCGCGGGCAAGGCGCATCATCAGAGTCGTGGCGGCCTCCGACTCGAGCGCCAGATCGGCCAGCACGTTGCGCATCAGGGGATGCCCGGCCAGCTTGCCGCCGAAGGCGCTGCGGTGCGCGCAATGGTGCATCGCCTGGGAGAGGGCCTGGCGCATCATCGCCGCGGCGCCGATCACGCAGTCGAGCCGCGTGTGGTTGACCATCTCCAAAATTGTCTGGACGCCACGGCCTTCCTCGCCGACCAGGCGCGCCCAGGCGCGATCGAATTCCACTTCGCTGGAGGCGTTGCTGCGGTTGCCCAGCTTGTCCTTGAGGCGCTGGAGGTGGAAGCGGTTGCGCTCGCCGTCCGGCGTCCAGCGCGGGAGCAGGAAGCAGGAGAGCCCGCGCGGCGCCTGCGCCAGCACCAGGAAGGCGTCGCTCATCGGCGCCGAGCAGAACCACTTATGGCCGGTGAGCGCGTACGCCCCGCCGCCCAGCGATTCGGCGCGGGTGGTGTTGGCGCGGACGTCGGAGCCACCCTGCTTCTCGGTCATGCCCATGCCGATCAGAGCGCCGCGCTTCTGCCCTACGGGGAGCATGCGCGGATCGTAGGAGAGCGAGACGATGTGCGGCCCCCACTCCTCGAGCAACTCGGGCTGGCGCTGCAGCGCGGGAAACGCCGAGTAGGTCATGGAGATGGGACAGCCGTGCCCGGCCTCGGTCTGCGAGACCAGCATCATCCGCGCGGCCCGCGCGACGTGGGCGCCTTCGCGCGGCTCCCGCCAGGGGCCCGCGTGCACGCCGTGCGCGATGGAGAGCCGCATCAGCTCGTGCCAGGCGGGATGGAACTCCACCTCGTCGATGCGATTGCCGAACCGGTCGTGCGTGCGCAGCCGCGGCGGGTTCTCGTTGGCCTGGAAGCCCCAGGCAATGGTCTCGCGGCTCCCCGACCGGCGGGCAAACTCCCCCACCTCTTCCTCGGCCCACGCCGCGCCCTCCCGCCGCAGCGTTTCTTGAAGGACCAGATCCAGCGCGAACGGATCGTGATCCTGGAGCGGCGGCGCCTGGTTGAGCACTTCGTGCGTCGGCATGAAGCAACTTTACCGCGTTCGGGAGCGGGGGCTCGCGAACTGCGCTTCGCGGGATCGGGTGCGAGTGCGAGTGCGCGTC
>DASRTX010000353.1:0-10520 GCA_035655715.1 Myxococcales bacterium
CCGCATGGTCCCACGAATCGTTGACCAGGCCGGGCTGGAGGCGGCCATCGCCGACGGCAGCGCGGCGCGGCGGTTCGCCGAGCTGATCGAGGCGCAGGGCGGGGACGCGCGGGTGGTGGACGATCCGGGCCGGCTGCCGCAGCCGCGACGCCGGCGCGAGGTGCGCGCGGACCGCTCGGGCAACCTGGCAGCGTTGGACGCGGAGCTGGTGGGGCTTTCGGCGGTGGAGTTGGGCGCGGGCCGCTCCCGCAAGGAGGACTCGGTGGATCCCGCTGCCGGCCTGCTCCTGCGCAAGCGCGTGGGCGACCCGGTCCGGCAGGGCGAGGTGCTGGCCGAGCTGCATGCGGACAGCGAAGCCCGCCTCGACGCCGGCGAGGCCCGTTTCCGGGCCGCGGTAGCCATCGGCCCGGCCCCCGCCGCAGGCGAACTGGTCATCGAGCGGATCGCGTAGGAGACTCGGCCTCCATGCGCATCCTCTACGGAGTGGTGGGCGAAGGCATGGGGCACGCCATCCGCTCGCGGGTGGTCCTCGACGAGCTGGTGCAGCGCCACGACGTGCAGGTGGTGGTCTCGGGCCGCGCGCACGACTATCTCGCCAAGCGGGCGAACGACCACCTGATGGTGAAGAAGATCTGGGGCTTCACCATCGTCACCGAGGACAACGAGGTGCGGAACTTCCGCACGCTCCTGGAGAACGTCCGCGGCGCGCTCACCGGCGGCTGGCCGCAGAACATCAAGACCTATTTCGAGATCGCCGACACCTTCAAGCCGGACGTGGTGATCAGCGACTTCGAGAGCTGGAGCTACCTGTACGGGGTGAACCACGGCTTGCCCATCATCTCGGTGGACAACATGCAGATCGTCAACCGCTGCAGGCACGAGCCGTTCGCCCTCGCCGGTCACGAGGCCTCGTTCGCGCTGGCCAAGGGAATCATCAAGGCCAAGGTGCCGGGCGCGTACCACTACCTGATCACCACTTTCTTCTATCCGCCCGTCCGCAAGAAGCGGACCTCGCTGCACCCGCCAATCCTGCGACCCGAGATTCTCGCCGCGAAGCCTGCGCGCGGAGAGCACCTGCTCGTCTACCAGACGTACACCAGCAACCAGGAGCTGCCCGCGCTGTTGCAGCGCCTGGGCGTGGAGTGCCGCGTCTACGGGCTGCGCAGGGAGCTGAAAGAGCCCGTGCGCGAAGGCAACCTGGTCTACAAGCCTTTCAGCGAGGAGGGCTTCATCGACGACCTGCGCACCGCCCGCGGCGTGGTGGCCAGCGCCGGGTTCACGCTGATGGGCGAGGCCGTCTACCTGCGCAAGCCGATGCTGTCAGAGCCGGTGGCGAAGCAGTTCGAGCAGATCCTCAACGCGCGCTATCTCGAGAAGGAAGGCTACGGCCTCCTCGCCGAGGAGCTGACCGAAGACAGGCTGCGCGAGTTCCTCGCCCGCACCCCCGAATTCGAGCAGAACCTCTCCCGCTATTCCCAGGACGGCAACCGCGATCTCTTGCTCAAGCTGGAGTCGGTCCTCGATCTCGCCGCCCGAGGCGTCCCCGCCGAATCGGAGCCCTAATTCGGGGACACCATACGTAATCCGTCGTATCGTGTCCCCGAATTTCCCGAATTTCGCGCGTTACTGCGCCTCGGTGGCGATGGCGAGCCGCTGGATTCCCACCGTCTTGGCGGCCTCCATCACCTCCACGACGCGGCCATGCGACACCCCGGAATCCGCCTGGATGATCACCTGCGCCTCCGGCGCCTCGCGCAAGAGGCGCTGGAAGCGCTCTTTCAGCGCCCCCATGTCGGTGGCCTTCCCCTCGGTGACCACGGTTCCGTCCTTCAGTACGGCCACGGGAAAGTCGCGCGCCTGCGCCAGCAGCTCCTTGGCGGCGCCCTTGGGCAGGTCGACGCGGACGCCGGTGCCTCCGCCCTGCGCCTGATCCACCGCGATGCTGCTGCCCACCATGAAGATGATCAGCAGCACGAGGAAGATGTCGGTCAGCGGCGTGATGTTGATGTCGCTGAAGACCGAAAAGTCCTCGTCGTCCTGGTGGTGATGGTGGCGGCTGGGCCCGGAGATGGCCATTTACGCGTGTCCCTGCTGCGCGACGGCCGGGCGCCCCTCGGCCTGCGCCGACGGCGCGGGGCGCGGCGCCTGCATGGCGGTGGCCAGCTCTGCGGCGTGGTCGATCACCACCTCGGTCAGCTCGTCCGCGCGCAGCGTGAGGTCGAACGCCTCCTTGGAGATGCGCGCCTGGAAGATGTTGTAGAGGATGACTGCCTCCACCGCGACGGCGATGCCGCCGGCCGTGGTGATCAGCGCTTCCGCGATGGCCGGCGCCACGATGTCGAACCCGCTCTGGTGAGACGCGCCCATCATCCGGAACGCCCCCAGGATGCCGACCACCGTGCCGAAGAGGCCGACGAACGGCATCACCGCACCCAGTGTGCCCAGCACCCAGAGGGGCGCGCGCAGGGCCTGGATCACCTCGCGCCGGGCACGGTCCACCGCGTCGGCGATGCGGTCCTGCCGGTTGGCGCGGTCGAACGCGGCCCGGTAGAGAGCTACGGTGGGCACGTGCGAGCGGTCCGTCTCGTGCAGCGCGATGGAGGCCTCGCCGCGCAGGAGCGCCCGCACGATCTGCTCGTGGAGCTCGCGCGCCTTGGCGGAGAACCCGCGCAAGAAGAGCCAGCGCTCGATGCCGATGATGACGGCGGCCACCGATCCTCCGAGAATGATCAGCTTGGTGGTCACCATCACCAGGCCGCCGGTCTTCACCAGGTCCAGCAAATCGTTCATGGGACCTGTTTAACACGCGGTTTGGCGGACGCCTTCCGCCTCGCGTGGTAGATGAGCCGCAATGCCGACCTGGACCGAGCTGGCGCTCGACTGCGCCGCGGTGGCCCGCAAGGGGCTCCGGCTGACGGCGGGAGATTCGCCCGTCGCGGTGGTCCTGGGCTCGGGGCTGGGCACTTTCGCCGACGCGCTGCGCGACGCGCGCGCGATGCCGTTCGCCGCGCTGCCCGGATTCCCGCCCGCGACCGTGCAGGGACACAAGGGCCAGCTCGTGTACGGAACGCTCGCACATGCCCCCGTCCTGGCCTTGCAGGGCCGCCTGCACGGGTACGAAGGCCACGACGCGGCGACCGTGGCGTTTCCGGCCCGCGTGCTCGGCGTCCTTGGGTCTCGCGCCCTGGTGGTGACCAACGCGGCGGGCGGATGCAATCCGTCGTTTGCTCCCGGCGACCTGATGCGCATCACCGACCATCTCAACCTGACCGGCGGCAATCCCCTGACCGGCCCCAACGAGGACCGGCTCGGGCCCCGCTTTCCCGATCTCACGCACGCCTACGACGCCCGTCTCGCCACTGCGCTGGAGGAGGCCGCCCGCGAGTCCGGCCAGACCCTGCGCGCCGGGGTGTACGCGCAGCTGACCGGCCCCAGCTACGAGACGCCGGCGGAAGTCCGGATGGCGCGCGTCCTCGGGGCCGACGCGGTGGGGATGAGCACGGTCCCGGAGGTGATCGCCGCGGCCCAGATGGGCCTGCCCGTCGCGGGGATCTCCTGCATCACCAACCAGGCGGCGGGCATCTCGCAGCATCCGCTCACGCACCGGGAGGTCATGGAGGTGGCGCGGGCCGTGGAAGGAAAGTTCCTGGAGCTCTTGCGGGCCTTCATCCCCCGCGCATTCGGGACGATGCCGCCGCGGGCCGCCCTGGGCTGAGGAGCTGGGGCAGGCACAAAGTGGCCGCAAACGGGCGCGCAGCTATTCTTCCCCCGTGAACTTCTCCAAGCTCCTGAAGGCGGCAACCCGGGCCAGGGCCCGCGCCTACGCGCCCTACTCCAACTTCCCCGTCGGCGCCGCGGTGCTCGCCGGAGGCCGCGTCTTCGCCGCCTGCAACGTGGAGAACAGCTCCTATCCCCTCTCCGTCTGCGCCGAGCGCAACGCGGTGGCGATGGCGGTGGCCGCAGGGCAACGCCGCATCGACGCGGTGGTGATCGTCGGCGGCGCCGATCGCGCCGCCGCTCCCTGCGGCGGATGCCGGCAGGTGCTCGCCGAGTTCTGCGCTGCCGACGCGCCGGTGATCTACGCCACTCCCGGCGGCAAGCCCGTCGTGACCCCTCTCTGCGAGCTGCTTCCGGCTGCCTTCGGCCCCGCGGATCTGGTCAGGGGGGCGGCTGGGGAATCCAAGGGCAGCGCGCGAGGTCCCGCTGGCATTCGTCGAAGTGCAACTCGCGGCCGCGGCACTCGAAGTAGCGGCCGATCGCGTTGGCGATGAACTGATCGACGTCGAAGGCCTTGGCGGGTTGCGGACCTGCGAAGCCGTGCTGGCCCGTGCGGCTCAAATAGGGGAGCATCAGCGCCGTCACCCCTGGCGCCGCGGGGTTGCAGGCCGATGCGCCCGTCGAGTAGCAGCCCGCCGTGCCGGCGAGCTTGTTCACGGGGCACGGGCCGGCCCCGACCGTCGCCCGCACCAGCTGCTGTCGCAGCGGAGGATCGAGGCGCGCGGTCTGCAGGCCGTCGGAGCAGGCGCCCGCGCTGCAGGAGTAGCCGGTGACGTCGATGAGCACGTCCCCGGCGCAGTCGGCGCCGGGATCGCACACGACGTGGTTGCCCAAAGCCGCGAGCACGCCGCCGCTCGCGGCGTCGAAGCGCTGCGTGGTGGCGATTCCCTCCACCGCGCCGCTCTGGATCAGCACCTGCTCGATGGTCATCCCGTACGCGGGATCCGGCTGCGACAGGCCCACCACCCCGGCCGCACGGGCCAGGGAGATGGCGCCGGCGACCGGCATCGCAGGATCGCCGGCAGTGCCGATCACCAGACCGGTGGCGGGTCCCGCCACCCGTCCATTCTCCGCCGTGGTGCGCACCGCCAGGGGACTGTCCGACCAATATTGCGCGTAGTTCACGGGATCGGCGGGATCGAGGATGGTCTGCGCGATGGTGATCATCTGGCGCAACTGCGACGTGTTGCGCTGCAGGGCGAAGCCGCGCGCCGGCGAGGTGAGCGGGTCGCCCGCCTTGTAGGCGACGCCGTTGAACCGGGTGTCAAAACCGTAGGTCGCGATCTGCCGCTGCGGGGCTCCCGGCGCGAGGGGAAGCACGACGATCCGGAGCGGATCGCCCAGGCCGATCACCTGCACCGTGACCTCCGGCGGCAACGGCAATGGCCGCGAACTGGCGGCCGCAAGCAGCGAGGGCCAATCCGCGGCGATGGGCAGCCGCAAGAGGCCTTGGGCATCGGCGGCCCCGACCGAGCACCCGTCGGCCGGCGCGCCCGTACTGCAGTCCGCGGTGGTGTGCGCCAGGTTCTGCACCATGACTTGTTGCCCCGGCGCGAGGGTCAGCGGCGCGATGGGGATGTCGCGCTCGCGGTTCACGTTCTGGACCACCAGCACCAGGGTGTCTGCCGTCCCCGGCGTGCAGGCGCCGAGGCGGGTCCCGGTCTGGGCATCGACCGGCCCCGCGGCAGGGTCGAAATGGCAGGTGACGAAGAGCGGGCCGAAGAGCTCGAGGAAGACGCCGCGCTGGATGCCGGGCACCGTGGTGCGCAGCTCCACGTCGGTGAGGCCGGCCGCGGGACTCGCCGGGGCCGTTGCCACGATCGCCGGCTCGACGGCAGGGAGCAGGCCGGCCAGCGTGCCGCCCAAAGACTGGCCGAAGACGAAGAGATCCGATCCGGGGTCGCGGTCGCCCTTTTCGAAGAGATGCCTCCTGCCGTCGCTGGACAGCACGGTGAAGGGGAACTGCGGCGGGCCCCCTACGTCGGGAACGCCGTCGTTGTTGAAATCGCCAGCCCGCACGACGTTGTTGCCGACGGCCATGCTGCCGGTGCCGTCGAAGGTGCGCAGCAGCCGGATCAGCTGCATCCAGTCCACGATCGACTGCCGGATGGTGTCCCGGGTGTGGAAGGCGTCGCCGGTCCAGAAGTCGCCGCCGGGATCGGCGATGCCGTCGTTGTCGAGGTCCCGCGCGCGTCCGGTGAAGAGCGCGTCGGCGAAGCTTTCCAGCCCATGGCTGCTGAAGGCGTCGCGCGCGGCCTTCTCCGCGGCAGGCTCGAGGCCGAGCCCGTGTCCGTAGGCGTCGATGGCGATGGTCGCCAGCCCGAACTTGGCGAAGGTTCCCGCGACGGCGAGCACGGGCTGGGTGCGCGAGCCCTCGTACTCGTGCCCCGCGATCACGGTAGGAAATGGGGCAAGGTGCCCGACCTCGGGTTGCTGCTTGGGCACGGCGAGCAGGAAGGTGATGCGCTGCGGGAAGGTGAGCGCCGTGGCGGTGTGGGCATCGAACTGGAAGAACTGGTCCTGCGGCGCGCCTGGCCCACCCTCCAGGAAGCCGGGCCCGACGAACGTGCCGGAGACGAAGTAATCGACGTACTTGTAGGTGTCCTCCAGCGCCTGCAGCGCGGCGGGGTCGCTGCCGGCCAGGATGCCCTGCAAGACGGGATCCTCCAGGGCCGGCTTGAGCTGCTCGGGCGTGAGCCGATAGTTGGCCAGGAAAGGGGTGCCGCCCGGCGTGAATGGCCCCGTCTCCTGGAGCACGTTGAATGCCGAGGTGTACACCGTCGAGCTGATCCCGGCCTGGACCGGATACTCGAACGAGAGCAACGTCAGCGTGCCTTGCCCCTGCATCCCCTGGCGGATCTGCTCCAGGTCGCGGGTGATCGACTGGGTGGTGAACGCCCAGGTGTAGGCGATGTCCGAGAGCGCGGTCCCGGGAGGCAGGCGCGAGAGCAACGGCTGCAGCTGGCCGGTCTGCGAGGCATGGTTGATGCCCGAGTGCGGGGAGGAGATGGGCGCCCCCCCCGTTCCACGGATGCGGTCGGTCAGCACCACCGCGTAGCGGCGTTCCTGCGCGAGCGGCAGCACCGGGCGGATGATCAGCGTCCTCGTCGAACGCTCGTAGAAGGTCATGAGGTCGTCCGCCTGCTGGCGCTGCGTGTCGTGCGGGGCCGAAGGGTGCAGGAAGTTCGCCAGCGGCCCCGAGACGGGGAAGAGCAGGTTGAAGGCGGCGGCGTCGGGGTCGCCGGGGAAGTACGAGTTCGCGGAGATCAGCGTCAGCGGGAGGCGGCCGCCGCCGAAGTCGAGCGGAACGCTGGCGCCGGTGGTGAGGTCGATCAGGTAGACGCAGTTCGCCCGGGCCGGGTCGTTCTGGCAGGCGAACAGGTCGAGCGCGTCCAGGTCCTGATCGAAGGCGACCGAGATCGGCGCGAAGGTTCCGAAGCCGTCCAGCATGTCGAGCGTGCCGCGCAGGTTGGCCTGCAGGCTGGACAAGGCGATCAGCGACGTGTTCAGGCGCAGCCCGGTGTGAGTCGAGGCATCGGGGCGGGTGAGGATGTCGTTGGGGAAGGGGATGCCCGGAAAGGTCGGCGTGGAGAGATCGAACTGCACCTTGGGGCCGCCGCCATCGTGCGCGGGGCCGAGCCCCTCGAAGGACGGCGCCGAGCTGCAGGCTGCGAGGGCGAGGACGGCTGCGAGGACGCGTGTGCGGCGCAAGATGTCTCCTCAGAACAAGAAGGTGGCGCGGACGCGCGTGGCGGAAACGCCCGGCATGCTGCTGCCGTCGGCGCGGTCGAAGGCGCTTCCCGGGAAGAGGTAGCCGAACTGGAAACCGACGTCGAATCCCGCCTTCCCCGCGATGCGCTGCGCGTAGGTGATGGCAGCGTCCAGCTCCACGCCGTAGTTCTTGCCGGCGCCGTCTCCGTAGGCGTTCAGCGCCGAGGAATTGACCAGCGCGTGATACGGATCGACCAGCGGCTGCGGCGCCCAGGCGAAGAGCGCGCTGCCGACGAGGTGCAGCGAGCCGCCCAGGAACCCGGGCTTGAAGCGGAGCGTGGGCTTCACGTACAGCGCATTGGTGACCGCCCCCTCGGTCGGGATGAGATCCAGGCCCGGGAGCGGGCGCCCGAAGAGCTTGGGGTCGGAGAGCCGGCGGGCGGCGTTCTGCGATTGGAACATCAGCACCTGGTCGAAGAGCACCAGCCCCACCTTGTAATCCCGGTTCATCTGGAAGCGGTTGGAGTGGTCGTCGAACGGGTTCGCGTCGCCGCTGGCGTACCCGCCTTCCACCTCCGCTTCGAAGAAGGTGCGAAGCAGCCCCGCCCGCACCGCCGCGCCCTGCTGCGAGATGTGGGTGGTGCCGGGGGCGGTGAGGTTGGGGGCGTGGCTGGTGCCGCCGTAGACCTCGGCGGCCTCGGCCTCCAGCGAGAGGACGAAGCTGGTCCCCAGCGGCTGCGCGTGCCGCGCGTAGAGATCGAAGGTCCAGATGTGCAGGTCGCCGCCGCCGGAGGCGTAATTCTGGATGCGCCGCGTGACGTAGAGGCCGAGGCGGCTGCCCTCCGCCGGCGCGTAGACCGCCGCGCCGAGGATCTGCCAGGCGATGTCGCCCCATTGAACGCCGCCGCCGTTGCGGACCAGAAGCTCCGCATAGCGGTCGCGGTAGACGAGATCGCCCGCGACCGCCATGGAAAACTCGCGGGCGAAGTCGCTCTTCGGGCTGAGCACCCCCAAAAGCGGCCGGGTGGCGAAGAGGAGACGTTCGACGATGTCGCCGTAGCGCGCGTCGCCGAAGTCGCTGGTGTTCTCGCCGTTGCCGCTGTTGGCCACCATGCCCATGCCCCACTGGTTGGGCATCTGGCCGATCTCGAGGATGCCGAAGGGGGCGTTCACGGCGGCGAAGAGGTGGCGGAAGTCGAAGCCGGCGGCGTTGAAGCCGTTGCGCACCGACCGCTCGGTGACGCCGTAGCCCCGGAAGTCGCTGGCCACGTCCCCAGCGAACTCGCCGGAGACGATGTCGAAGGAGCTCTGGATCTCCGCGCCCCCCTGGTCGCCGATCTCGACGATCTTCGGCGTCAGCCGCAGGCGATGCTCGAACCAGCTCTTCTGGCCCGAGGGATAGCCCTTCTCGTCGAGCAGGAGGTTGGTGTCGCCGTTGAAGCGCAGCCGGTAGGAGCCGTCGAAGCGCACCTCGGCGGCGGCGGCCGGCAGCGCGAGCAGGGCGATCAGCAGGGCGGTTTGACGCGGCATCGCCACTCCTCTATCAAGCGCGCGGATGCGTATCCATAACGGCCTCGCCGCATCGGTCCAGAGTCTGACCCGCGGAGCCATCGCCATCGGCAACTTCGACGGCGTCCACCTGGGCCACCAGGCGCTCTTCGCGGCGGCCCGCCGCGACGCCGCGGGCGGGCCGGTTTGCGCTCTCATCTTCGAGCCCCACCCCGCGCGGCTGCTCGCTCCGCAGTACGCGCCGCCCCTCATCTGCGAGCTGCCGCGCAAGCGCGAGCTGATCGCCGGCTGCGGCGTCAGCGACCTGGTGGAGCAGCGGTTCGATGCGCGGTTCGCGGCCACCGACCCCACCCGCTTCGTGGAGATGCTGCTCGCCACTTCGGTCGCGGAGGTGGTGGTCGGCCACGACTTCACCTATGGCAAGGGACGGGAGGGCACGGTCGATTCGCTGCGGGTGGCGCTGGAAGAGCGGGGCGTCAAGCTGCACCTGGTGGCTCCCGTCGCCGTCAACGGCCTGGTCTGCTCCAGCACCAAGGTGCGCGAGTTCGTGCTCGAGGGCCGCGTCGAGGCTGGCAACATGTTGCTGGGCCGCCCCTTCGATCTCGACGGCGAGGTCGTCCAGGGCGCCGGGCGCGGCCGCAAGCTGGGCTGGCCCACCGCCAACATCCGCACCAGCAACGAACTGTTGCCGGCGGTGGGCGTGTACGCGGTGCGGGCGCGGCTGCTCCCGGACGGGGCGCCCATCCCCGGCGCCGCGAATCTGGGATTGAATCCCACCTTCCGCCCCGAGATGGCCCTCGCCGGCGCGGCGGGGCGGCCGCCGCTGTCGCTCGAGGTGCACCTGTTCGACTTCGGGCAGGACATCTATGGCCGGCGCGTCCGCGTCGAGTTCGTGCACCGGCTGCGCGAGGAACGGCGTTTTCCGGGGGTGGAGGCGCTCAAGGCCCAGATCGCGCAGGACGTGACGCAGGCGCGACGGCTGCTCGGGCTTTGAAAAAGGGGCCCGCGCCGGGCCCCCGCGAACCGCGCACGCACCTCCGCACCCGGGCTCGCACCCGGCCCGGCGCCGCCGGCAGACGCCCCCCGTTCTGCCTACCTGGCCGCACCCTGGAAGACCGGAATTCTTTCGGAGATACGGTCGGTTTCTCGCTTTGCGGGCCACCGATCGCCTATACTCGGCCGGCACAAAAACCCAGTGGGGTGCACGGCATGGCTGGACGTCTCGGCGAGCTCCTGGTTCGCGAAAACCTCATCTCTCTCCAGCAGCTGCAGAAGGCCCAGGACGAGCAGAAGAAGGCCGGCGGCCGCATCGGCTACCACCTCACCAAGCTCGGTTTCATCGAGGAGTCGGAGCTCACCAACTTCCTCTCCAAGCAGTACGGCGTCCCCTCGATCAACCTGAAGGAATTCGACATCGACGGCGAGGTGGTGAAGCTCGTCCCCAAGGAAGTGGCCGAGAAGCACCAGTGCATCCCCGTGAACCGGGCGGGCGCCTCGCTGATCCTGGCGATGAGCGACCCCTC
>DASRTX010000354.1:0-5653 GCA_035655715.1 Myxococcales bacterium
CTCGGCGATGCGCTGGTCGAGCTGCGACTTGTCCTTCTGCAGCGACTCCTCGCGCTCGCGGAGCGACTTCTCCTGCTGCTCGAGCTCACGGCGGTCGCCCTGGACGACGA
The DNA here is from genome assembly GCA_035655715.1 of Myxococcales bacterium. Classification (GTDB taxonomy): domain Bacteria; phylum Myxococcota; class Myxococcia; order Myxococcales; family 40CM-4-68-19; genus 40CM-4-68-19. The sequence continues at coordinate 111 of DASRTX010000354.1, forward strand.
TGGTGAGCTCGTCGGTGGTGCCCGACTTGTCGTCGTCACAGGCGGCGAGCGAAAGGAGCAGGGCCGCGGCGAGCACCCTCTTCACGCGGCCTCCGTGACCAGCGCCTTCGCACGCTTGATCTCCCAGAGCGGAACGGGCTTGGCCTTGCCCTTGAGCTTCACGGGCTCGCGCGGCGAGGCCTCCACCTCGGAAGCGACCTTGTCGTAGACCGGCTGCGAGACCAGCACCTCGCCGGCGCGGGCCTGCGACTCCAGGCGCTGCGCCAGGTTCACCGCGTCGCCGATCACCGTGTACTCGAGGCGGCGGGCCGCGCCGAGGTTGCCCGCCACCGCCTCGCCGGCGTTGATGCCGATGCCGAAGCCCACCGTGGTCAGCCCGCGGCGGACGCGGTCCGAGGAGAGCTGCGCGCCGCGGGCCTGGATCTCCAGCGCGCAGAGCACGGCGGCCCTCTCCGCCTCGGGCGCCGGCTTGGGCGCGCCCCAGATGCACATGGCGGCGTCGCCGATGAACTTGTTGACGGTGCCGCCGTGGGCGGTGACGCGATCGACCACCACGTCGAAGTACTCGTTGAGCAGCGCCACCACTTCGGTCGGCGTCAGCTTCTCGGAGATGGTGGTGAAGCCGCGCACGTCGAGGAAGAGCACCGCCACGTGCCGCACCTCGCCGCGCAGGGAGAGGTCGTCCTCCTCGGAGAGGATGCGCTCCGCCACGTCGCCGGAGACGTAGCGCCCCAGCGTGCCGCGGAGGCGTTCCCGGTCCTTGAGGCCCAGCGTCATCTCGTCGAAGGCCCGGGAGAGGTCCCCGATCTCGTCGTTGGTGCGCGCCTCGAGCGGCGCGATCACCTCGAAGTCGCCTTCCCGCACGCGGCCCATCGCCAAGGACAGATCGGTGAGCGGCTGGGCGATCCGCTGCGCCATCCAGAGCGCGCCGACGATGGCGAGCAGCAGCGTGAGCAGCAGCACCACGCCGTCGCGCATCAGGCTGCGCTGCAGCTCGGCGTCGATGGCGATGGTGGAGAGGCCCAGGTCGAGGCGGCCGATGGTGGCCTGCCCTTCGCCCGCGGCCAGCTTGATGGGCAACCGCCGGATGCCGGGCTGCTTGCGGCCCAGGGCCAGGAGCTCCAGGGCGCGCGGCCGGTCGCGCACGTAGAGCTGGGCCAGCGCCTCCGAGACGTGCTGCAGCAGCTGCGCGTTGACCGAGGAGGCGGCGGAGTCGAGGTGCCCCTTGTCGTCCCAGAGCAGCGCGTAGACCACCTCGATGCCCTGCACGCGGCCGGAGTTGGCGACCAGCGCGTGCACGCGGGTGGCGTCGAAGTGCGCGCCGTCAGCGCGGAGATCGATGCCCAGCGGGAGCGCGGTCTTGACCAGCGCCGTGGCCGTGCGCTCCTGCGCCTTCAGCTTGGCGCGCCAAGGCAGGATGACGGTGAAGAGCGCCAGGAGCCCCGTCGCCAGCACCACCAGCCCTGCAGCGAAGGCGGCTATTTTGAGACGGAGCGTAAACCGGCGCACAGGCGCAGCATCCGCCCCCCGGCAGGGTGCATGCAAGTTTCCTCGATTGACTTGCGGCCCTCTTTTGTCGAAGGTGCGCCGCCTCGATGCCGCGGGATCGTTCGACTGTGAAAAAGGAGCTGGTGGCGCGCCTCCGCGAGTGCGCCGGGGGTGCGGAAGAGGCCGAGATCCGCGCCGCTCTCGCCCCACTGACCCCGGCCGAGGAAAAGTTCCTCGATCGCCTACTCTCGAACCCGCCACCGGGGCATTTCGGGCCGTTTGCCTGGGCCGATCTCGCCCGCGGCCTCGACCCGCAAGTAGCCGCCGCCAGGGAGCTTTCTGGCTATTACACGCTGCTCGCCGAGCGCGACGCGCTGGCAGCGCTGGCGGGGAAACCCGCCCCGCCGGAGGTGATCCCTGCGCGCGGACGCAGGGCGGAGTCCACTCCTTCACGGCGCGCGCCGGAACGGAACGTGCCGGCCGAGCGGACCAACTACCTACTCGGCCTCTTCGCGTACCACCGCGACGCACCTCTGGTCGCTCGCGCCATGGGTGTCTCCCTCTCCGACCTCGACGCCGAGCTCGACCAACTCGGGATCCGCCGCAAAGCGTACCGGCTGGCTCGGGGCACCGACCGCGACCTCCGCGCCGCGGCGCCCGTGAAAGGCGCGAGCGGGCCGCCGGTCCGCCGCCGGACGAAGAGCCTTGCTACTGAACCGCCTCCGGCGCCGCCGCCGAAGCAGATCGACCCTGAACAGGCCCTCCTCAAGACCGCGCTGGCAGAGCTGGGACCGCGGCGCCAGGCGTTGGCCGAGCGCCTGGGCACCTCCGGCGGCGCCCTGCTGGCGCGGTTCCGCGCCGCCGGCCTGGAGCGCGAATTCGCGCTGCGCGAGCGCGACCTGATCCGCGCGCTCTGGTCCAAGCACCACGGCTCGGAGTCGAAGGTGGCGTCCGAGCTGGGGGCCACCGTCGAGGCGCTGCGCGAGATCGCGGTCGAGCGCGGCATCGCGCGCGACCTGGCCGGCATCCGCGACCGGCTGCGGCGCGCGGCGCGGCAGAAGAAGTGGCCCGGCGAGCGCATCGAGCAGGTCCTGGGCCACGCTGGCGAGCTGCGCGACCTGGACGTCTACGACGAGTTGCTGCGCGAGGTGTCGGTGCGCGCCGGCGTGGTGTGGGCGACCCTGAAGGGCAAGCGCGACGCGCTGGATCTCTTCGCCAAGAAGCTTCACCTGACGCGCGAGAAGGCGCAGCGGCTACAGAACCTGCTCGACCTGCGTTAGGATCGGACCGTGCCCATCTACGAATTCGTCTGCGAGGCGTGCGGCCGCATCGTCGAGCGGCTGCAGAAGGTCACCGACCCGCCGCCGGACGCCTGCCCGGAGTGCGGCGGGAAGATGGCGAAGATCATGAGCCGCAACTCGTTCCAGCTCAAGGGCGGCGGCTGGTACAAGGACCTCTACAGCTCGGGCAGCAAGTCCGACGGGGGCGGCACCAGCAAGCCGTCCAGCGACGCGCCTGCCGCCGCGACACCCTCCCCTTCCACGGGCGGCAGCGCCCCGAGCCACGCCGGAAACGCGCCGACGACCCCCGCGGCCACCCCGCCAAAGAAAACAGAGTGAACGTGCCTGTGCTCGATCTGGTGCTGGTCTCGTGCTCGGGCTCGTGCCCGATTTCGTGGTCGCGTTCCGACTAACTGAGCATCGCTTGTTCGCCGATGGAGGACTCGGCGCGCAGCAGGGTGGCCAGGCGCATGGCGCGGTCGATGGCGAGCCCTCTGCGGTCGTGCTTGAGGAAGGCGTAGACGTCGACGCCGCGGCGGCTGAGCAGCCCCAGGCGTTCGGCCCAGGCGTCCATGGCTTCAGGCGCGTCGTCGTCGCGGCGGATGCGCACGTAGGTGAAGCCGGCCGTCAGCTCCAGCCTGGGTGCGCCCTCGCCCTCGTCGATCAGCGCCGGCGCGGCGTCGTGCTCGGAGAGAAGCCGCAGCGTCGCGTCCTCGCAGCAGCTGCGATGGCGGAACTCGAACGCCACCCGCAGGCCTTCGGGCAATGCCGCGAGCAAGGCGGCGAGCGCGTGCCGATCGACCCGGCCGGCCTTTGGGACCTGGACGAGCACCGGCCCGAGCGCGTCGCCCAGGCGCCCCGCGACCTCCATGAACGCTGCCATCGGGCGGATGCCGTCCTTGCCCGCGGCCAGCTCCACGCCGATGCGCGTGGGCGCCTTGACCGCGAACTGGAACCCGGGGGGCACCGAGGCAGACCACGACTCGAGCAGCTCGGGATTGGGCGTGCGTGTGAAGGTGGAGACGATCTCCACCGCGGGAAGGCGCTGCGCGTAGATGGGCAGCATCTCGCCCGACGTCGATCCGCGGGGATAGACGTGGCCCACCCAGTCCCGATACGCGAACCCGCTCGTTCCGATGCGTGCTTCCGCCAGCATGGGCGGAAGATAGGCACGCCTGCGAGTGCGCGCGCCGGGCAGGCGGGCGGTCGCCCGCTTCAGGAATGCGTTGCGGACGCCGGCGGCGCCTCGGGCGCGCGGGGCGGGGGCGGCAGCGGCGGGTTCTTCTTCACGTGCGCGGGCTTGGGCGGCAACGGCTTGCCGCCGTTGGCCTTGACGGCCTCCTTGATGCGCTTCGTCCGCTGCTTCCACTGCTTGCGCCGGCGCATGATCAGCCGGATGTGCTTGCTCTTCGAACGCGACATTTCGACTCCTGTACGGGGACATGATGGCCGCAGAAGGCGCCTTCGTGTCCCCCGGTCTTTGAGGGGCCGGGCACAATAGGAAAAACCCGGCCTCGGCGCAATCAGGAACCGGTTCCCGGCTCCTTGGGCAGCGGCACCGTCATCATTCCCTCCGCGCCGCGGGCCGCGCTGGGGGGCGCCTCCGATACGCGCGGCGCTTCCGGCACGGCGGCCGGCGGCGGCGCCGATCGCGGCGGCGGCTTCGGGGCGGGCTTCTGGGGCCGCGGCCTGAGCGCGCTGCGCTCGACGATGTCCTTGACCTCTTCGAGAGGCAGCGCGGGCGCGAAGTTGCCGTTCACTCCGTCCATCTCCCGCGCCATGCACAGCGAGTTGAGGATGGCCTCCTCGGTGGCCTCGATGGAGGCTTCGTAGAGGGGGTTGAGGCGCTGATCGAGCAGCAGCTTCATGTGGTAGATCATCTTCTGCGTCGTGCGCGGGATCTTGTTGGCGGTGGAGAAGGCCAGGATGATCTCGCCCGAGCCGTGCGCCGCGATGCTTCCCGCGCGGCCGATGCCCAGGGCCACCCGCTTGGAGATGCGCCCCAACTGGTGGCTGGAGAGCGGCGCGTCGGTAGCCACCACCGCGATGATGCTGCCGTAGCTGATGGCGCGCTTGGCGTAGGCGCTGTACTTCGGCTCCAGCAGGGGGCCCATGGGGAGCCCGCCCACGCGCAGGTCGCGCATGTGGCCGAAGTTGTTCATCACCAGAATTCCCACCGTGTAGCCGCCGAAGGCGGGCGGCAGCTTGCGCGAGGCGGTGCCGATGCCGGCCTTGAAGTCGCAGGAGATCATCCCGGTGCCGCCGCCCACAGAGCCCTCGGCGACCGGGCCGGAGCTGGCCGTCTCCAGCGCCTCGCGCACGTTCTCGGCCTTGACGTGACGGCCCGCCACGTCGTTGAGCCAGGAGTCGTCGCACTCCCCTACCAGCGGGATGAGCACGTCATGCTCGTTGCCGATGCCGGGGAACTGTTCCACCATCCACTGCACGGCGGCGTCGCTGACCGCGCCCACGCTCAGCGTGTTGGTGAGGAAGATGGGCGTCTCCACCAGGCCCCACTCCATCAGCTGGGTGAGTCCGGAGACCTCGCCGGCCCCGTTGAGCACGAAGCCCCCACCCGTCACGCGCTGCTCGAAGATGTTCTTCTCGTTGGGCAGGATGGCGGTGACGCCGGTGCGCACCGGGCCGCGGCCGCGCCGCAGCGGCCCCGCGCCGCGGATGATGGTGGAATGCCCCACCATCACGCCCTCCACGTCGGTGATGGCGTTCCACTTGCCTGTCCTGAAGCGACCGAGCGGAATGCCCAGTTCGCGCGCG
>DASRTX010000355.1:0-14109 GCA_035655715.1 Myxococcales bacterium
CGCCCGCACCCGCGACACCACGGACCCACGGCCCGCAGTTTCTTTCGGCCTTGCTGAGCGGGTTTAGCCGGCCAGCCGCACCAGGCTGTGGGTGACGCCGTAGAGGATCACCGAGACCAGCGCCGCGGCGGGGATGGTGAGGATCCAGGCCCAGACGATCCTGCCCGCCACGCCCCAGCGCACCGCCCGCGTCCCCTTGGTGGCGCCCACCCCGACGATGGCGCCGGTGATGGTGTGGGTCGTGGACACCGGGATCCCCAGCTTGGAGATGGCGAGGATGGTGACTCCGCCGCCCGTCTCCGCGCAGAAGCCGCCGATGGGCTGCAGCTTGGTGAGGCTGTGGCCCATGGTGCGAACGATGCGCCAGCCGCCGAAGGCGGTGCCGAGGCTGATGGCGGCGTGGCAGATGAGGATCACCCAGAAGGGGACGTGGAAGGGGCGGTCCACCCAGATGGTGCCGTAGAGGATGACGGCGATAATCCCCATGGTCTTCTGCGCGTCGTTGGTGCCGTGGCTGTAGGAGAAGATTCCCGAGGAGACGAGCTGGAGCCGCCGGAACCATTTGTCCACCTGCGTGGGCGAGCGGCGGCGCACGATCCAGGTGGTGACGATCATCATGAAGGTGCCCAGCACCATGCCGATGAGCGGCGAGAGCACGATGAAGAGCGCGATCTTGCCGATGCCTTCGGCCACCAGACCGCGCAGCCCCAGCGCCGGCAGCGTGGCGCCGATCAGCCCTCCCGCCAGCGCGTGTGACGACGACGACGGCAGGCCCCACCACCACGTCAAGAGGTTCCAGACGATGGCGCCGAGGAGCGCCGCGAAGATCACCGTCAGCACCATGCCGGTGCCCTGCGCCTTGAGCAGGGAGAACTGGATCACGCCGGTGCCCATGGTGTTGGCGACCTTCACCCCGCCGCCGAAGGCCGCGATGAAGTTGAAGAAGGCCGCCCAGACCACCGCCACGCCCGGCGCCAGCACGCGAGTGGAGACCACGGTGGCGATGGAGTTGGCCGCGTCGTGGAACCCATTGATGAAGTCGAAGAGCAGCGCCAGGCCGATCAGCGCCACCACGATCCAGAACATCTACGCGTGCTCCAGCACGACGCCTTCGATGACGTTGGCCACGTCTTCACAGCGGTCGGTGGCCGTCTCCATCAGATCGTAGATCTCCTTCCACTTCATGATGCTGAGCGCGTCGGCGCCGCTCTTGAACAGCGCGGCGATGGCGGCGCGCCCCAGCGCGTCCGCCTCGCTCTCGAAGGTCTTGATGTCGCGGCAGGCGGAGAGGATCTGCGACGGGTTCTTGATCTCGCGAAGCAGCCGCACGGCTTCCTGCAACTTCTCGGTGCAGGGCACGAGCAGCTGGGCCAGGTCCTTGGCCGCCTGGGGCACGAGGCCCACCTCGTAGAGCAGGAGCCGCTCGGCGGTGGCGTCGGTGAGATCGAGCACGTCGTCGATGCGCCCGAGCAGGCGATGGATCTCCGCGCGGTCGAAAGGGGTGATGAACTGCCGGTGCAAGCGCTCGAAGGCGCGGTGGGCGATGTCGTCGCCCTCGTGCTCCACGGTCTTGATGTCGGCGACCTTCCGTTCCACGTCGCGGAAGTCGGCGAGGAGCGCGCAGAGCAGGCGGGCGCCGCGGACGGTGGCGTCCGCCTGGGCGTCGAAGTCGTCGAAGAACTCGTCGGACTTCGGCATCAGTTTTTCGAGCATGCGGCGGTCTACACCGCTCGTGTGACAGCCGTGTGACAAATCACGGGCGCGGAGCTTCAGCCCGCCGGCAATCTCACCCAGAAACGCGAACCGTTCCGGGAGCTTTCCACGCCCGCCTCGCCGGCCATCGCCTGGGCGAGGTGCTTGACGATGGAGAGGCCGAGCCCCGTGCCGCCGAGCTCTCGCGACCGGCCTGCATCGGCCCGGTAGAAGCGCTCGAAGATGCGAGCCTGGTGCTGGGGATCGACGCCTGGGCCGGTATCGACCACCGAGATCATCACCGTGGGTCCGAGCCCGTCGCCGAGCATGGTGACCCGGCCGCCCTCGGGCGTGAACTTCACCGCGTTGTCGAGCAGGTTGGAGAGGATCTGCTCCAGCGCCTGCCGGTCGGCGTTGGCGCGCAGCCGCTCGGGCACGTCGGCGTCGAGGACGATGCGCTTGGCGCCCGCCCGATCGCGGAAGAGCTCCAGCATCGCCTCCGCAACCGGGGCCAGCTGCAACGGACCGATCTGCGGCTTCCACGCGCCGGTCTCCAGCCGCGAGAGGTCGAGCAGGTCGTCGGTGAGCCGCGTGAGCCGCTCGGCGTGGCGCGCGATCATGCGCACGAAGTCGCGCGCCTCCTCGGGCAGCGCGAGCCCGCCTTCCAGCAGATTCTCGGCCGCGCCGCGCACCGCCGTCACCGGCGTGCGCAGTTCGTGCGACGCGTTGGCGATGAAGTCGCGGCGCACCCGATCCGCGCGCCGCTCGGTGGTGAGATCGCGCAGCACCAGCAGCGCCCGCGCGTGCGAGAGCGGCGCCACCTGCGCCTCCACCTGCACGTCGAGCGACGCCAGGGTCAGCTCGCGGCGCTGCGGCCATCCCGCCAGACCCCCCGCGCAGGTTTCCTGAAGCTCCGAGCTCCGGGTCGATTCCAGGATGGTGGGCGCGTTGCCTACCAGCCGCGCCATGGCGGCGTTGCGCGCCACCATGCGCCCGCCCACTTCCAGCAGCGCGGCGGCCCCGGGAATGGCGTCGAGCAATTCTTGAAGGCCGGGCGGGTCGCGGCCGCCGGAGAGCAGCGGCTGGTCGCGCCGCCGCAGCTCCTCCAGGACCTCGGGCGGCAGCGTGCCCGCCCGCAGCTCTTCCCGGATCTTCTCCAGCGCGTCGGCCAGCGACGGCTTGCGCCCGAAGAGCGCCATCACTTCTCCGCCGGGTCGTACATGCGGTAGCCGAGCCCGCGCACCGTCTCGATCAGATCGCGCCCGCTGCCCAGCTTCTCGCGCAGCCGCTTGACGTGCGTGTCCACGGTGCGGGTCTGCAGATCGCCGGTCATCTCCCAGACGTCGCGCAGGAGCTGCTCGCGGCTCTGCACGCGTCCCACCCGCGCCATGAAGGTCTGCAGCAGGCGGAACTCCAGCGCGGTCAGCTCCACCTCGGCGCCGTCGACGAAGACGCGATGCGCTTCGAGATCCAGCTTCACCGGGCCCACCGTGTCGCGCGGCGGCGCCTCGCCGGGCGCTCCCCTTCGCAGCACCGCCTTCAGCCGCAGCACCACCTCGCGCACGGAGAAGGGCTTGGTGATGTAGTCGTCGGCTCCCAGCTCGAAGCCGACCACGCGGTCCATCTCCTCGCCGCGCGCGGTGAGCATGATCACCGGCACCGAAGCCGTCCTCGGGCCGGACTTGAGCTGCCGGCAGATCTCGGTGCCGGAGACGCCGGGCAGCATGAGATCGAGGATGACGGCGTCGGGCGTCCGCTCGCGGATGCGGTTGAATGCCTCGCCGGCGTCGCGCGCCGCCACCGGCTCGAAGCCGGCTTGCTTGAGCGCGAACTCCAGGACCTGGACGATGTCCTTCTCGTCCTCGACGATCAGGATGCGGGGATGCACCTCGCGCTGCATACCCGCCATTTGTGACGGGAGCGTGACCGACATGCAACTTCGGTGATTCGCGCCTTTCTACAGCCGCGTGCGCAGGCTCCAGTACGCCTTCTTCGCTCCGCGGAAGACGGTCGAGTTGGCCCCCAGCCGCGAGCGCAGCAGCGAGGCGGTGGTTGCCTGAAGCGGCATGAGGAAGCCCGCATCGAACCGGTGGCGCAGGTAGTCGCCCGGGGACCGCCGGAAGTAGGCGCGGTGGTACTCGCGCAGCTCCTCCTCGGTGCGGGCCCTCCCGTTGTCCCCGTACTTGGCCACCCAGGGCGTGAAGTCGGGATAGAGCTTCCCCGGCCCCCACTCGCCGTGCAGCGTGACGCGCATGAAGTTGCCAATCAGCAGGTCGTCGAAAATCTCCCATTTCACCGCGTTCATCAGGGAGCCACGCGGGACGTGGAAGGTGAGCCCGCGGCGGAAGTCGCCGGCGCGCAACTCGACGAGCGTCTCGTCGCCTCCCACCTCGAAGCGCAGGAAGTCGATGCTGCGGCGCAGCGCCTCGAAGGAGAGGAAGTAGCCGCGCAGCCGCGCCTTGTCGTCGTCGTCGAGCGGCTCGTTCCAGTTGTCGCCGAACTCCTGCGGGTCGTGCAGCGGTTCGCGGCTGGGCGCGGGGTTGAGCGGCGCGACGTCGTCGGTCACGCAGTCGTAGCGCAGATACGCGGGCAACAGCTCGCAGCCCGAGGTGTCGAAGCCCTCGGCGTAGTCGGCGAGCGTGGCCGATTGCCGATTGGCCCAGGCGCTGTCGGTGCGCTGGAACCGGTGCATGGCGCTGAAGGGGATGGCCGCGTTGGCGCCAAAGTCCTTGGCGCGGGCGAAGAGCGTGGCTCCAAGCGGGGTGCGCTGGGGCAGCGGCAGCATGCGGCCGTCCTCGCCCCAGAAGTTGATCATGTCGGCGTCGCCGAAGCCGCACAGGCTGAGCAGGAAGACGCGGCTGTATTGCTTCGCCAGCTTCTTGACGAACCCGCCCCAGCCGCGGTCGCTGGCGTCGTTGAGGTTCAGCACCAGGCGGCCGTTGACGTCGCAGATGAGCACGCCGTCCTGGTTGTAGTCGGCGATGGAGAGCACGCGGACGCGCGGGCTCAGCTCGAACCACTGCCTGTCCGGCAGCACCTGCACCGTATAGCCCTGCGCGCGCAGGTCGTCGTGCACGCGCGCGCCGCGGTGGTCGGGCAACAGGATGATCTTGTCCTTGAGCAGCGCCAGCGAGTCGCCGCTGAGGTGGTCCGGGTGCCCGTGCGACACCCAGAGGTACTTGGAGCGCTTCACCGCGTCCATCTGCTCGGCGGGGATCTCGTGGGCGAGACCCCAGCTGCCGAAGTACGCCGGGCCGGTGATCCAGGGATCGGTGGCCAGGAGCGGCCCCTGATCGTGAAGGATGATCGTCGCGTTTCCGACGGTCTCGAATCCGCACTCGAATGCCATTCCCACCCCTCCTTGCAGCCTCACTGCGATCTGCTGCTGCAAGCGCCTGCTCGCAAGACCGAAAAGGTTTTCCTATGGGGCTCGACGCTGCTCGCGTGGGGGTCCCAAGAGTGCAACTGTACATGTCGCTTGCCGCCCTACATCGCGCTGCCTAGCTTTCGCACGCCCGGTTGGCTGGAGAGGGAGACCAATGAGGGGCGTCGCCATTTCGACATGGCTGTTGGCGCAGGCGGCGGTGGCGCAGACCCTGTCGGTGGGGTCCATCGCTTCTGTGGGCGGCGCCAACGCGCTCTCCACCCCGGCCGCGCGCCACATGGTCCGCATGCCTTCGGGGACCTATCTCCTGGCGCTGCAACGCGACGGGACCGCCACGCAGCCCGGCCTCAGCTTCTACCGGAGCGACGACGACGGGGGGTCCTGGCGCTTCTATCGCGCCATCAACTCCATCGCGCGCGAGCGGCAGACCGCCGATCTGCTCGCCGTCGGCGGCGACGTCGCCATGGTGCAGTCGTACGACGCGCCGTCGCTGCTCCCCGACGCGACGCTCGATCCCTCGCGCAAGGTCTGGTTCCAGTGGTGGCGCGGTGGCGCGGGCGAATGGCAGGCCGAGGCGCCGGTGGCGGTCTTCGAGCCTGCGCTGGGCGAGGCCTACCACCGCGGCGAAGTGGCGGTCGATTCGGCGGGCCGCATCTGGGTGCAGGCCTTCCGCCGCGGTGGCGCGGCTTGCAATCCTTCCACCGACGCGGTGTGCAAGCTTTGCGACACCGTCGACAATGGCGACAACTACGCCAACGAGATGGTGGTCTCGGTCAGCACCGACGGCGGCAGGACGTTCTCTTCTCCGCAGATCCTCGGCAGCACACTCTGCCGGGCCGGCGGGCGGCTGATCGACCTGGGCGACAAGCTGATGCTGATCTGGAACGACTACTCCGCCAACGAGAACGGCACGCGGGTGGTGACGCGGTTCGTCGAGCGCGGCGCGTCCGACCCGCTCGCCTCCTGGAGCGCGCCACAGGACGCCTTCCCGGACAAGCCGTGGGACGGCATCTATCACGGCGCGGCGCTCAGCGCCGTGGCCGACGGCGCGGGCGGGATGCACCTCGTCTACAAGGACCAGAACGACCTGCTGCTCTGGTACCGCTATTTCGACGGCGCCGCATTCGGCGCGGCGGTGCAGGTGGACGACAGCCGGGGTGACTGGGCGCTGCAACCGGCCGTCACCCGGCGCGGAGACGACCTCTTCGTCTTCGACAACCACCTGACGCTCGCGGGCCGGTACGAGACGCGCCATTGGCGCCTCTCCAGCGGCCTCGGGCCCGGACGCGCCATGTCCCTGGACGACGGTGGGCCCTTCTACGGCTACCCCGCATCTCCGGAGCAGGTGCCGGCGGAGTCGCCCCTGTTTCCCTATGCCTTTGCCTCCACGCCCGACCAGAATTCTCCCGGCGAGGAGCTGGCGCTGCGCATCGCCACCGATCCTCCGGGCGCCCAGCTTTCGGCCACTCCGGCCGCGCTGCGCACCCTCGACGGCGAAAGCCTCCTCACCACGCTCATGCTGGCTCCGCGGAACGGCTATCGCGGGCCCATGACGCTGTCGATGACCGGGGTCCCCGCCGGGGCGTCGGCCTCCCTGACGCAGGAACCGATCAGCATGTCCAAGGGGCCTGCCGCGGTGGCGCTCTCCGTCGCGCCCGGCGACGCGCCGGCCGGCGACTATCGTCTGGTCGTCACTGCGGCCTCGCCGGTGGCCACCACCTCGGCGACCGTGTCCTGGACCATCGCGCGCACCCCGCCGTCCGACCCGGGTGACCCATCGCCGCAGTCGGGCTCTCCAGCCGGCGGCGGCGGCGGAGGCTGCGCGAGCGCCGGCGGCGGGCCGCTGGCGCTGGCCGGACTCGGCCTGCTGTTGCGCAGGAGACGGCGCGGCGTCAGTTGATGCTGCCGGGCTGCATCAGGGCGAACGGCGCGATCTCGGCGTCGAACTGGCGGCCGTCCTCCAGCACCATCCGGTAGCTGCCGTGCATGGAACCGTGAGGCGTCTGCAACACCGCGCCGCTGGTGTACTCAAACTTCTCACCGGGGCGCAGCACCGGCTGGTTGCCCACCACGCCGTCGCCCTTCACCTCCTCGCGCTTGCCGTTGCCGTCGGTGATGATCCAGTGGCGGCTCTTCAGCTGCGCGGCGACGCTGCCCAGGTTCTCGATGCGCACCGTGTAGGCGAACGCCCAGCGTCCGGAGGACGACTGCTCCGGCAGGAAGCGGCTCTTCACCGTGACGCGGATGGCTTGGGTGACGGCGGTGGACACGGCGCACAAAGTTGCCAGCAGCCGGGGCTTCGGGCAACTGGAAGTCGGTGAAGCGCTACATCACCAGGGTCGGATTCGACAAGTTGCGGGAGGAGTTCCGCAAGCTTCTGCACGAGGAGCGGCCCCGGGTGACGCGCGAGGTGACGGTGGCCGCCGCCCACGGCGACCGCAGCGAGAACTACGAGTACAAGCTGGGCAAGAAGAAGCTGCGCGAGATCGACGCGAGGCTCCATCGGCTGCAGAAGCAGCTCGAATCGTATGAGGTGGTGGACCCTGCGGCGCGGCCTCCGATCGATCGAGTCTTCTTCGGCGCTACCGTCACCGTGGAGGACGAGAACGGCACCGTGACCACCTACCAGATCGTGGGCGGGGACGAGCTCGACGAGGCCCTGGGTGTGGGCCGGATCAGCTACGAGGCGCCGTTGGGCCGCGCCCTGCTCGGCAAGCGCGAGGGCGACAGCGTCACCGTACGGCGCCCCGCCGGAGAGGTGGAGCTGACCATCGTGAAGGTGGACTGGAAGTAGCACCCTTGGAGGAGGGCAAACCATGAGGTGGAGAGGCGCAGCGCTGGCGCTGCTGTTGCTCGGCAGCGGTTGCTACAAGGCCACGTTCATCCGCGACCCCACCGTGGTGCGCGGGCTCGAGTACGACGAGTGGGTGGGCTTCTTCGTCTTCGGACTGGTCAACGAACAGTCCATCGACGTGTACCGGTTCTGCCCGGACGGGCAGGTGGCGCAGGTGCAGACCGGAGGCAACCTGGGCACCACGCTGGTCTCGGCGTTGACGCTGGGGATCTACACGCCGCGGAAGGTGTACGTGACCTGCGCCGCGCCCGGGAGCGTCAGGTTCCTCGAGCGGGACGAGCAGGGAAGGCTGGTCGCCATCACTGCGGTGCGGCCATGAGGCGGACGCTCCTCGCGCTGGCGCTGTGCGCCTCCGGCTGCTTCCGCATGTCGGTGAAGAACCAGCAGCCCGTGGGACAGGCGCCCATCGAGTACGACGACAAGTGGCACATCGGGCTCGTCTACGGCCTCGCCGAGCTGAGCGGGCCGTACGATCTCTCGAAGGTCTGTCCCCAGGGCTGGGCGGAGGTCCACACCGAGACGTCCTTCGTCAATGGCCTGGTGTCGGCGGTGACCTGGAACATCTTCACGGCGCAGAGCGTCACCGTCCGCTGCGCCGCTCATTGAAGAATTGACACCCACGGATCGGGCCTCTACGGTGCGGCCCGATCCGGGGGTCTGCATGCGCGTTACCGTCGCCGCCGCAGCGTTGTCCGCCGCAGCTCTCGCAGCCTGTTCGCACGGTCAGCCCGCGCCGTCCGGTTCGATGGAAAAGCCCGACGCGGGCGGCGCTGGAATCGTCGCCGCGCCCGATGCCGGGGCCATCGACGCCGGCGCGATGGGTGCGATGGTCGACGCCGGGGTGCAGGCCATGGAGCAGGCGAAAGCGGCCATCGAAGGCGTGACGCTTCCGCCCGCACCGCCGCTTCCGGCGGCGCCGGCCTTCCTCGGCGAGGTAGCGGATTCGGGGGACAATCCCACCACGCCGGAAAAGGCCGCCTTGGGCTATCAGCTCTTCTTCGACAAGCGGCTCTCCAAGAGCGGCGCCACCAGCTGCGAGAGCTGCCACCATCCCGACCAGGCATGGACCAGCGGCGATCCGGTGGACAAGAAGGACAACGGCTCGATGAACAAGCGCAACGCGCCCACCATGGAGAACCTGGGCTACCACCAGAACGGGTACTACTGGGATGGTCGCACCCCGACGCTGGAAAAGGTGGCCAGCGCTGCATGGACGGGCCAGCTCGGCGCGACGCCCGCCGAGGTGGTGGGGCGGCTGAACGGCATCGCGGTCTACCGCGCCGAGTTCCAGCGCGCCTTCCACGACGACGCCTCGGCCGACAACGTCGCCAAGGCGCTGGCGGTGTTCCTGCGCGCGCTGAGAACGGGCAACGCGCCCTGGGACAAGTACGAGCAGGGCGACAAGAAGGCGGTGAGCTCGCAGGTGGTGCGCGGGCAGAAGGTCTTCGAGAAGGCCAACTGCGCGCTCTGCCATGCGCCGCCGCTCTACACGGATTCGCAGTTCCACGCGGTGGGCGCAGGCGCGGCAGAGGACCATGGGCGCATGGACGCCACCAAGGACAAGGCCGACGACGGGAAGTTCAAGACGCCCACCCTGCGCGACGTGGCAAAGACCGCTCCCTATTTCCACGACGGCAGCGTGAAGGACCTCGCTGCGGCCATCGACTTCATGCTGGCGGGCGGCAAGGCTGGCCCCAACCACGACGAGAAGCTGAAGAAGGCCAAGCTGTCGGCCAAGGACGCGGCCGCGCTCAAGGCCTTCATCGAGTCGCTCACCGGAACACCGACCTACACCTCGGCACCGGAGCTGCCGTAAATTTCGGGGACACCTTACGGAAACTTACGTATGGTGTCCCCGAAACTCGTCACTCCAACGTGGGCGCTTCCACCCCGACCAGGTGCGGCTCGCGGATGGCCGGCCGGTAGATGCGATCGGACGGCTCCGGCAACCGCTTGCGCGACGACCAGACCAGCTTCAACGGCCGGTTCTCGCGGGCGCTCTTGAGCGCGGCCACGATGATGCGCACGTCGCGCAGGCCTTCCTCGCCGTCCGGCTCGACGGGTGTGTCGTCGAGGACGGCGCGGGAGAAGGCGATCAGCTCCGGCCCGAACTGATCGCTGGGCCGGAACTTGCGGCGGCGCTCCTTGCCCGAGGTGCCGAGGACGAGCGTGCGCGGCGCCGCGTACTCGTAGGCCTGGTCCAGCACGATGGAGCCCTTGGTGCCGACGATGCGGTACTCGTCCTGCTCGTACGCGCCGAAGCTGACGGCGAACTGCGCCACCCGATCGTCGGGGAACTTGAGAAGGACGCTCATTCCCTCGTGGACGTCCTGGAAGCGCTCGTCGTCCGGCCGATCGATGCGCAGGGCGAGGACCTCCTCGGGGTCGGCGCGGAAGAGGTAGCGGGCAGCGTTGACGCAGTAGACGCCGAGGTCCCAGATGGCGCCGCCGCCGCGCTCGGCCGAGGTGCGGATGTTTCCCGGCTTCACCTGGTAGGCGAAGGTGCTGGAGAAGATGCGCGGCTCGCCGATGCGGCCCTTCTCGATCAGGCGGATCACTTCCAGGTTGGCGGGCTCGAAATGCAGCCGGTACGCGGTCATCAGTTTCACGCCGCTCTCGCGGGCGGCCTCGATCATCCGCCGGCACTCCTCCTCGCTGACGCCCAGCGGCTTCTCGCAGAGCACGTGGACGCCTTCCTTGGCGCAGCGCACGACGAAATCCACGTGCTTGTCGTTGGGCTCCGCGATGTAGACCGCATCCACGTCCGGGCGATCGAGGACGTCGTCGAGATCGCGGGTGTCGTACGCGTCGCAGCGATATCGCCGGGACAGCTTCTGCCGCTTCTCCGGATCGCCCGAGACCAGCGCCACCAGCCTGGAGTTCCGCGCGTGGGCGAATGCCGGCAACACCGCCGACTGGGCGATGTGCCCCAGCCCGATCACCGCATAGCCGACCTGGCGATCGCTCTTCTCCCTGCTGCTCTTGCGTGCCATGCCCCAAAGTTACGCACGGGCGGCGTGCATGGCGGGCGACCAGCGCAAGCTCAGCGCGTCGGCCAATACCAGCTGGGTCTCTCCGGAGAGCAGGAACTGGCGGAAGGGCGGGCCGCTCACAGCGCGAGTGCCGTTGGTGCTGGCCGTGTCGATGGCCCACACCTCGTCGTCGACGCTGAGCAAGACCAGATGCACGCGGCTGAGGTTGCCTTCCTCGAGGCCGCCGTGGCTGCAGCGGTCGTCGCGGCCGACCAGGATCCCGCGCTCCAGCTGATCGCTCCAGACCGCGTGCGTGGAGGTGAGATCTCCTGCCTGCGCCGAGCTGGACTGGATGGTGATGGTGGCCAGCCGCAGCGAGCCCGGGGCCGGCGCGGAGCGCGACTTGAGCGGCTGCGGCGGCGGCAGGATCTCCTGGTTGCGCGGCGCGAAGCCGCGCCAGGTCTCGTCGGCGTCGCGCGACCACGGCTTCGCCCCGGGGCCGGTGGGGAGCAGGAAGACCACGTAGCTGGCGATTTTCAGGAAGAGCGGGCCGTTGCTGGCGATGGCCTCGCAGCGCGTTCCGTCCTCGCTGAGCAGGCCGCGGCGCGAGCGCAGGTCGATGGCGCGCAGGTGGATGCGGCCGTGCGAGCCGCGCGTGGCGCGCAGGAGGAGGTGCCGCAGCGACACGTCGTTGTCTCGGGAGAGCACCACGTCGCAGCGCTCGTGGCGGCCGACGATCAGGTGGGCGATGCCGGAAGAGGGCAGGCGCAGATGGGCGTGGCCGTCGAAGACGCCCTCGCCGTCGACCGCGGCGATCAGCACACCTTCTTGTGGTTGGGCCTGGTAGGCGGCTCGAAGAGCGGCGAAATGCTTGCGGAAAACCGCCGCGAACGGCTCCGCGGCGAGGCCCTGCATCCAGCCCTGCTGCGAGCGGGGCTCGTCGTCGGTCGGCATCGACGGAATTGTAGCATGCAGGCGGCCGCCCGCCCCTATTCCGCCGGGCTGCGCCGCGCCGCGACGTGGTTTGATAAAGGTACGGTTCGTCGGAGGTTGCCGTGGTACTGCGCGAAATTGCGGGTCAGGTCGGTGCGAGGCAGGAGCCGCCTTCGGCGGCGGAGCAGGCGGGGCGGGACGCCGATCTCAAGGTCGGCTATCAGGGCGAGCCGGGCGCGTACGGAGAGGTCGCCGCCGCGGTCCACGGCGGCGTCCCCCAGGGCTTCGCCAGCTTCGAGAAGGTGCTGGAGGCACTGCGCGACGGAGCCATCGACGAGGCCGTGCTCCCCATGGAGAACGCGGTGGTCGGCGCCATCACCGAGGCGTTGGAGCCGCTGGCGGAGGCCGTGGTGGACGGCCTCGAGCTCGTGGCGGTGTCGTTGAGCAGCGTGCCGGTGCGGCTCTCGCTGGCGGCACGCCCGGGCACTCCGCTGGGCGAGGTGAAGCGGGCCTGGTCGCATCCGGCGGCGCTGCGGCAGTGCACCCACCGGCTGGCGCAGATGGGGATCGAGCGGGTGGTCTGCTACGACACCGCCGGCGCGGCGCAGATCGTGGCGCACGATGCCTCCACCGATGCCGCGGTCTGCTCGCGGCGCGCCGCCGAGCGCAACGGGCTGGAGGTACTGATCGAGGACGTGTCCGACAAGGAGCAGAACGGCACGCGCTTCGTGCACCTGCGCATGGCCGATCACGCGCGCGCGCAGGTCTCGCTGGCCTTCCTGCGCACCTCCTCGATGACGGCCACCGGTCGGCTCGACGTGCTCACCGGCGCCACGCTCCTGCCGCTGGCGGGCAGCGCGGAGTTCCCGGTTCGCATGTGGGTGCTGGGAGCTGACGCCGCGCGGCTGCAGGCGTTGGCCCCGGCGCGCGACGTGCAGGTGATCTCGCTGGGCCAGCCGGCCGCGCACGCGGCGCGGATCACGCCGCCCAGGCTGGGCACGGAGCCGGTGGTGAAGTCGTTGCCGCACGCCACCGCCCGCAAGGCGCCCACCGTCGTGGAAGTGGGGCGGTTCCGCGTGGGCGCGGGGGCGCGCGCCGTGATCGCCGGTCCCTGTTCGGTGGAGAGCCGCGAACAGGTGATGCGCATCGCCCGGGAAGTGGCCTCCTGCGGCGCCACGGCGCTGCGCGGCGGCATCTTCAAGCCCCGGACCAATCCGTATGCGTTCCAGGGCCACGGGCTGGAGGCGCTGGACTGGATGGTGGCCGCGGGGCGCGAGACGCACCTCCCCATCGTCACCGAAGTGATGGCCGTCGATCAGGTGAAGCCGGTGGCCGAGAAGGCCGACGTGCTGCAGATCGGCGCGCGCAACATGCAGAACTTCGACCTGCTGCGCGCGGTGGGCCGCGCCGGACGCCCGGTGCTGCTCAAGCGCGGCGCGGGCGCCACGGTGGACGAGTGGCTGGGCGCCGCCGAGTACGTGATGGCAGCGGGGGAAACGCGCGTGATCCTCTGTGAGCGCGGCATCCGCACCTTCGAGACCGCCACCCGCAACACGCTGGACGTGGGCGGCATGCTGGCGGCGCGGCCGCTCACCCACCTCCCCATCGTGGCCGATCCGTCGCACGCCGCGGGACGCGCGGACCTGGTGGAGGGACTGGCGCGGGCGGCCTGGGCGGCGGGCGCGGACGGGCTCATCGTCGAGGTGCACGACGATCCGGCGCGCGCCCTCAGCGACGCGGAGCAGGCGCTGGTGCCGGCGCGCTTCGCCGAGCTTGCGCGCGCGCTGGCGCTGCATCCCGATGCGCGGCTGCCGCTCGCGCAGCTGCGGGCCTGGGTGGACGCCATCGATCACGATCTGGGCGTGCTGGTGCGGCGCAGGCTCGAGGTGGCGAAGGTGATCGGCGAGTCCAAGCGGCTGACGGGGCGCGCGGTGCTGGATCCGCGGCGCGAGGCGGCGGTGCGCCGGACCTACCGGGAGGCGTTGGAGCGTTCGCCCCAGCTGGCGGACAAGCTCGTCGACGTGCTGCTCGAGGCGGCCAAGGCGCAGCAGAGCATCGACGAGGACTAGCTGCGCGCGGAGCCGCGCGCGCTGTCCCGGCGGCGCCGCGGAGGTCCGCGCGCCGCGCCGGGGATGGCTCACCACCAGCACAGTTGTTTGTATCCGACACCAGAGCAGCACAGTTGTCCGCCGATTCCAGGTCCGGCTGTGGCTGGATCGCACTGCGCAAGCGCGCATCTACTCCGCATGATGAAGACCGAGCGCTCCAGGATC
>DASRTX010000356.1:0-9074 GCA_035655715.1 Myxococcales bacterium
TCGAGAGCTCGCCCTCCGGCTGCTTCTCGAGAAATCCGTCGTACCAGATGTCGAAGGGCTCCAGCGGACGGCCCAGACGCTTGGCGATCAGCGCCGCGACGCGAGGGACCAGCGGCGACTCCAGCACCTGCGTGAGCAGCGCGCGCACCCGCTGCTCGGGAATCTCGTCGTCGAGCTGGAAGTGGCGATCGATCTCGGTGCGCGCCATCGGCGAGTCCTCGTCCAGCTTGCGCGAGGCGCGGAAGTCGGCCAGCAGCACGGCGTAGCGCGAGTCGGGCTCACGGTCGGCGGAGACTTTGGGCTGCGGGGGCCGCTTCCCCTGCGCCTTCATCTGCTCGGTCTCGATCTCGTCGGGCGGGCTCGCGGTCACCGCGTTGGTGGCAGGGTTCCAATCGACCCGTGGATCGTCGATGACGCCCTGCGGGATCGACTGGGTGACGATCCGCTCCATCACCTCGCGGATCAGCCGCTGGCGGGCGAGCGCCATCGCCTTGTCCTTCTCCGCGTAGTCGGCCTTGATCTGGTCGCGCAGGTTCCAGTGCGTGAGCAGCCGCACGCCCTTGGGAAAGATGCGCTGGCCGTCGGGCGCGAGCACGTGGTGCATCCAGATGTTGTACCCGGCGATGTACGCCTCGGCGTCCGCGCTGGCCTTGGCCACCGCCTGCCGCGCCGCGCCCGAAGGCCGCAAGGCGAAGGTGCGGGTCAGCCGCGCCGCCGCCCACTGCTTGCGCGACCAGCGCGGGCCGCTCGCGACCATCTCGTTCAGGTCGGGCAGGTCGAAGTTGAGCAGCGCCACGAAGGCGAGCTTGGAGGAGAAGAGGTCCTCGGAGAGGTGGGCCGAGACGTCGAGGGCGGCGAAGAGCTGATCCACCTCCATCTGCGGCCCCAGCTCCAGCTCGCTCCAGCTGCGCAGCGCGCGGCCGATCTCCAGCATGTGCCCGTCCATCTGCTCGAAGGCCGCGGAGAAGCGCCGCAGCAGCGCGTCGAGCTGCTCCGGCGCTACGACGAAGCTCTCCTCCACGAAGGTCTTGAGGCCGGCCGCATCTCCGTCCTCGGCGCGCCAGTAGGCGGCCACCTGCTTCACGCCGCGCTCGGCGCGCGGCCGCGCAGCCTCGCCGTGCTTCTGGACCACCGCGGCCACCAGCGCGGCCTGGTCGGCCTGGACGGATTTCGACGGCGCCGCCTCCGCGCCGGAGGGCTTCTCGGCGCCGGAGGGAGTCTTGCAAGCCAGGACCGCACAAAGGACGAGGGGGATGGATCGCATGGGGCGCGATTTGTAGCATGGCCCCGCGAAGCGCGAAGATGCGGTGGACGCGCTCACTTCGGGGGAACGCATGGCAAGGATCCCGCGGCGGACGGTGCTCGGCTGGGGAGTCGCTCTCGCCGGGCACAAGGCTCTTGGACAGGACAAGGCAACCGCAGAGGTCTTCAAACCGGAAAAGGACGCCTCGCTGCGCCTGCTGCGCTGGTCGGGCTTCGTCAAGTCCGACGAGGAGCTGTGGAACGCGAACACGAAGAAGTTCACCGCGGCCACGGGCGTGCCCGTCTCGGTCGAGTACATCACCTGGGAGGACGTCCGTCCCAAGGCCGCGCTTGCCGCCAACCTGGGCAGCGGTCCCGACATCATCATGGGCTGGTTCGACGACCCGCACATCTACCCGCAGAAGCTGGTCGACGTGAGCGACCTCGCCGAGCTCCTGGGAAAGCAGCTCGGCGGCTGGTACGACGTCGCGCGCACGTACGGGTACAGCAACCGGATGAAGCGCTGGATCGCCGTGCCGGTGGGCGCGACCGTCGAGTGCCTCACCTACCGCAAGAGCTGGGTGAAGGAGGCGGGGTTCGACGGCGTCCCCAAGGACCCTGCCGGCCTGCTGGCGCTCGCCAAGGCGCTGAAGGCGAAGGGCCACCCGATGGGGTTCCCTCTCGGCCATGCCGTGGGCGATGCCAACAACTGGACGCACTGGTGCCTGTGGACCTTCGGCGGCAAGGCCGTCGAGAAGGACAACAAGACCATCGCCATCGCGCAGAAGCCCAGCCTGGACGCGCTCGCGTACGCCCAGGAACTGTTCGCGCAGATGGTGTCCGGCGTGGCCTCCTGGCTGGACCCGAACAACAACCGCGCCTTTTTGGCCGGGGAGATCTCGCTGACCAACAACGGGATCAGCATCTACTACGCCGCGAAGAAGGACTTCCCGCAGATCGCCGCGGACATCGACCACGCGCCCTTCCCCATCGGCGCGGTGGGCCACCCCACCGAGCTGTCGAACTTCAGCCAGGCCTTCATCTTCCAGCACTCGCGGTTCCCCAACGCGGCCAAGGAATACATCCGCTTCATGTGGTCGCCCGAGCAGGCCGGGCCCTGGGTGGACGCGATGAACGGCTATGTGGTGCCCGCGCTGAAGCAGTATCGCGACCTGCCGGTCTGGACGAAGGACCCCAAGGCCACGCCGTTCCGCGACGGGATCGCGCGCATGCAGCACAACGGCTACGCGGGCGAGCCCGGCCAACAGGCGGCGGCGGCGCTGGCCGAGTTCATCGTGGTCGACATGTTCGCCGACGCGACGGTGAACGGGATGAGTCCCAAGGATGCGGCGGCCCGGGCGGAGAACCGGCTGCGGCGCATCTATCGCTAGATGCGCGCGCTGTCGTTCGACCGCGGCCCGCTGTTGCCCACGCTGCTGCTCCTGCCCTCGGGAGTGCTGCTCGGCGGGCTGCTCGCGCTGCCGCTGGCGGTCGGGGTGGTGCTCGGGTTCCAGGACACCACCATCGGCAACCCCGGCGCATTCGTCGGCCTCGACAACTACCGCTACCTGCTCACCGATCCGGTCTTCCGCATCACGGCGCTGAACACGGCGCTCTACACGGTGGTGACGGTGGCCTTCAAGCTGGCGCTGGGCCTTGCCCTGGCGCTGATCCTCAACCAGCGCTTCGCGGGCTACCGGTTCTGGCGATCGATCCTGCTCTTGCCCTACGTGGTGCCCACCGTGCTCTCGGCCTTCGCCTGGTGGTGGATCCTCGATCCGCAGTTCAGTTTCGTCAGCTGGGCGCTGGTGAAGCTGGGGTTGCTCGATCAGCGCATCAACTTCCTCGGCAACGCCTGGCTCGCGCGCGGCTCGCTGATGGTGGCCAACGTCTGGCGCGGCATTCCCTTCTTCACCGTCGGGTATCTGGCCGGGCTGCAGGCCATCCCCAAGGATCTGCACGAGGCGGCCGCGCTCGACGGCGCCAGCGAATGGCAGATCTTCTGGCGCATCACCTGGATCCTGCTGCTGCCGCTCTCCACCATCCTCACCATCTTCTCCGCCATCTTCACCTTCACCGACTTCCAGCTCATCTGGACCATCACGCGAGGCGGTCCCGCGAACGCGACCCACCTCTTCGTCACGCTCGCCTACCAGCGCGCCATCGCGGGCGGCGCGCTGGGAGAAGGAGCGGCCATCGCCGGGTTCACGCTGCCCTTCCTCGCGCTGCTTGCCGGAGGCGCGCTGTTCGCCTTGCGGAGGCAGGATTGAGGCGCGCGCTCTCGCTCTGGCTGCCGCTCGGCGCCTTCGCGCTCTTCCTGCTCTTTCCCTTCTATTGGATGGTGCTGACCTCCATCAAACCCGACGCGGAGCTCGTCAGCGTCACCGCCAACCCGTTCTGGGTCTCGCACCCGACCTTCGCGCACGTGCGCGGGCTGCTCTTGGGCACCAGCTATCCGCGCTGGTTCTGGAACACCATGGCGGTGGCCACGGGAGCCACGGCCCTGAGCATCGCCGTCAGCTTCCTCGCCGCCTACGCGCTGGCGCGGCTGCGCTTCCGGGGCGCCGACGCCGTGAGCCTGGGGATCTATCTCGCCTACCTGATCCCGCCCGCCATCCTCTTCATTCCGCTGGCGGACGTGATGCTCAGGCTGGGGTGGTTCGACCACCTGTGGGCGCTGGTGCCGGTCTACTCCACCTTCCTGGTGCCCTTCTCCACCTGGCTGCTGGTCGGCTACATGAAGAGCATCCCGCGCGAGCTGGAGGAGGCGGCGATGATGGACGGGGCGAGCCGGCTCCGCATCCTCTTCCGGGTGATCCTGCCCTTGAGCAAGCCAGGGCTCGTCTCCGCCTTCATCTTCTGCTTCACACTGTCGTGGAACGAGTACCTGTACGCGCTGGTCTTCATGTCCTCGCCGGAGCACAAGACAGTGCCGGTGGGGCTCGCTACCGAGCTGGTGCGCGGCGACATCTACCAGTGGGGGCCGCTGATGGCGGGCGCCCTGCTCGGGAGCCTGCCGGTGGCGATCCTCTACTTCTTCTTCGTCGAGCACTACGTCGCGGGCATGTCGGGCGCGCTCAAGGGATGACGCCACCCCTTCGTTTCCTCCAGCAAGCGCTGCCCTGAATCAGGGTTGACGCGCGCGTTCCGCGTCGTAAGTTCCGCGCCCATGCCTGCTCAGCCGTCGTTCTTCGCGCGCCTCTGGCTCGCCATCGTCTGCTGGTTCCGCATCGTCTTCGACGCGCAGTTCGCCGCGGGCGTGCTGGCATTGCGGCGGGGCGCGGGCCCGGCGCTGCCCGCGGAGAAGCCGGCCCTGCCCCCACAGCCGGCAAGCCAGGCGCTCCACCTCCTCGCCCTCCTCCAGCGCGAGGGGCGCCTGATCGACTTCTGCGAGGAGGACCTGGCCGGCTTTCCCGACGCACAGGTGGGAGCTGCGGCGCGCACCGTGCACGAGGGCTGCCGCAAGGCGCTGCGCGGCGCCTTCACCCTGGCGCCGGTGCGGGCCGAAGCCGAAGGCGCGCAGGTCACGGTCCCCGCCGGCTTCGATCCGCAGAGCATCCGGCTCACCGGCAACGTCACCGGCTCGCCCCCCTTCAATGGCGTCCTCCGCCATCACGGCTGGAAAGTGGCCGGCGTGCGGATGCCGGCGGCCTCCGGCGATCCCGGCGTGGTCGCTCCCGCCGAGGTAGAGCTGCCCTGATGGATCCGCGCTACTCGGTCGGAATCGACCTCGGCACCACCAACAGCGCCATCGCGGAAGTGGATCTCGCCATCGAGCCCGCCGGTCCGGGCGAGCCGCTGCCCGCGCCCATCCAGCTGGAGATCCCGCAGCTGGTGGCGCGCGGTGAGATCGCCCCCCGCGAGCTGTTGCCCTCGTTCGTCTACCTGCCGCCCGAGCACGAGGCCATCGGCGACTCGGTGGTGGGCGTCTACGCGCGCGAGCGCGGCGCGCAGGTGCCCGGCCGGCTGGTCAGCTCGTCGAAGAGCTGGCTCTCGCATCCCGGCGTGGACCGTCGCTCACAGCTCCTGCCGCCGGGCGCCGACCCGGACGTGCAACGCATCTCGCCGGTGGAGGCGGCAGCGCGCGTCGTCGGCCACCTCAAACAGGCGTGGGACGAGGCCCACGCGCACGAGCAGCTTTCGCTCGCCGACCAAGCGGTGACGCTCACCGTGCCGGCCTCCTTCGACGCGGTGGCGCGCGAGCTGACCGTCCAGGCCGCGAAGCAGGCGGGGCTCGGCCAGCTGACGCTGTTGGAGGAGCCGCAGGCCGCCCTCTACGCCTGGGTGGAGGCCGCCGGCGAGGAGTGGCGCAAGCACGTGCGGCCCGGCGACGTGATCCTGGTCGTGGACGTCGGCGGTGGCACCAGCGACTTCTCGCTCATCGCGGTCGGAGAGGACGACGGCCGGCTGGCCCTCGCGCGGCTGGCGGTGGGCGATCACATCCTGCTCGGCGGCGACAACGTGGACCTCGCGCTCGCCCACGTCGTCAACGAAAAGCTCAAAGCCCAGGGCACGCGGCTCGACTCCTGGCAGTTCGCCGCGCTCACCCACGCCTGCCGCAAGGCGAAGGAGACGGGGGAGGGCGCGCTGGCCATCCCGGGCCGCGGGAGCGGCTTGGTCGGCGGCACGGTCCGCGCGGAGCTGACGGCCGACGAACTCCGCGGCGCCGTGGACGCGTTCTTTCCCGACGTCGAGCTCGCGGCCACGCCCGCGGCGCAGCGCCGCGCCGGCCTGACCAGCATCGGGCTGCCCTATGCCCAGGACCCGGCGGTGACCAGGCACCTGGCCGCGTTCCTGCGCCGCAGCGCCGGCGCGGTGCCGCCGAAGCCCGGCACGACCTTCCCGCATCCCACCGCCATCCTCTTCAACGGCGGCGTGTTCAAGGACGCGCCGCTGCAAGAGCGCATCGCCGCGCTGGTGGAGCGCTGGGTCCGGGCGGAAGGAGGAGCCTCGCTCAAGCGCCTCCGATCTGCGTCGCTCGATCTGGCGGTGGCGCTGGGCGCGTCGTATTCCGGTCTGGCGCGGCGCGGGCGCGGCATCCGCATCCGCGGGGGCACTGCGCGCGCCTACTACGTGGGCGTGGAGGCGGCAGTTCCGGCGGTGCCCGGGTTCGCGCCTCCTGTACGCGCGGTCTGCCTCGCTCCCTTCGGCATGGAAGAGGGCGGCACCGTCGACCTGCCGCAGCTGGAGGTGGGGGCGGTGGTGGGCGAGACCGCGTCCTTCCGCTTCTTCGCTTCCAGCGCCCGCCGCGACGACGTGCCGGGGACGGTGGTGGACGAGGTCGAAGAGCTGGAGGAACTGCCCGCCATCGAAACCACGCTGCCGGCCACGGACGGCGGCACGGGCGAAGTGCTGCCGGTACACCTGCGCTCGCACGTCACAGAGGTGGGCACGCTCGAGCTGAACCTCGTCTCGCAGCAGGGCCGGGCCTGGAAGCTCGAGTTCTCGGTGAGACACCCGTGAAGTACGCGGTCGGCATCGACCTCGGCACCTCGAACACCGCGCTCGCCTATGCCGACCTCGACGAGCAGGATCCGGTGGTCCGCGACTTCGAGGTGCCGCAGCTCGTCGACGCGTCGCTCACCGAGCCGCGCAAGCTGCTGCCTTCGCACCTCTACCTGCCCTCGCAACACGAGGGTCTCCCCGACGTGGTGGTGGGGTCCTTCGCGCGCGATCGCGGCGCGCAGGTGCCGGGCCGGCACGTCGCCTCCACCAAGAGCTGGCTGTGCCATCCCTCGGTGGATCGCACCGCCGCCATCCTGCCCTGGGGCGCGCCGCCGGACGTCCCGCGCCTCTCGCCGGTAGCGGCCAGCGCGCGGATCCTCGCGCACCTCCACGCCGCCTGGAACGCCGCCCATCCCGGCGCGCCGCTGGCGGCCCAGGAGGTCATCGTCACCGTGCCCGCCTCCTTCGACGAGGGCGCCCGCGCGCTCACGCTGCGGGCCGCCGCGGACGCGGGGCTCTTGGAGGTGGTGCTGCTGGAGGAGCCGCAAGCCGCGTTCTACGACTGGACGCGGGTGCATCGGGCGAGCCTCGAGGCCGAGCTGCGCGACGTCCATCTCCTATTGGTGGTCGACGTGGGCGGCGGCACCACCGATCTGACATTGATCCGAACGCAGGTGCGCGAGGACGCTCCGCCGCTGTTGGAGCGCATCGCCGTGGGCGACCATCTGCTGCTGGGCGGCGACAACATGGACATGGCGCTTGCGCGCACCGTGGAAGCAAGGCTGCAGCAGAAGCTCGATGCAACCCGCTTCGGCGCGCTGGTGCAGGCCTGCCGCACGGCCAAGGAGCATCTGCTCGCGCCCGAGGCGCCGGCGCGAGTCTCGGTGGCGGTGGCCGGCAGCGGCTCGCGGCTGGTGGGCGGAGCGCTCAGCGCGGAGGTGTCGCGCGAAGAGGCGCGCGCGCTCCTGCTCGACGGCTTCTTCCCCCGCGTCGCCGCCGGCGAGGCACCTGCGCGGGCCGCTCGCGGCGCAGGGCTGGCGGAGATGGGTCTGCCCTACGCGGCCGACCCCGCCATCACCCGGCACGCGGCCGCTTTCTTGAAGACCCACGCGCGCACCGCGGGCGACCTGCGCGTCGACGCCGTCCTCTACAACGGCGGCGCGTTGGCTCCGGCGCTGCTGGCCGATCGCCTGACCGAAGTCATCTCCAGCTGGGGAACGGGCAAGGTCAAGCGGCTGCGCAACGACGCGCCCGACCTCGCCGTCGCGCGAGGAGCGGCCACCTACGCGCTGGTCCGCCGCGGCCTCGGGCTGCGCATCGGCGGCGGCAGCCCGCGCGCGTACTACGTCGGCGTAGGCGATGGAGGGCAGGCAGTGTGCGTGGTGCCCCGCGGCGCGCCGGAGGGCGTGGAGCAGCCGCTCGAGCGCGACTTCTCGCTCGTGCTGGGGCGGCCGGTGCGCTTCCGCCTCTTCGCTTCCAGCGGATACCGGCCGGAGCGGCCGGGGGACGTGGTGCCCATGGACGACGATCTCGTCGAGCTGCCGCCGCTGCAGGCGGTCATCCCGGGCGAAGGCACCGTCCCGGTCCGTGTGCGGGCGGCCCTGACCGAGATCGGCACGCTGGAGGTGTTCTGCCAGGGCGCGCAGCGCTGGAAGCTCGAGTTCCAGCTCCGCGGAGGCGCGGACGAGACCGGCGCCGTCTCGCAGCTGCCGCGATCGATCGAGCAGGCGCGCGAGCAGGTCCGCGTCGTCTACGGCAAGAAGCCGGTGCAGGACGCGCACGCCAAGGATCTCTGGCGCGCCCTGGAGCGCGTCCTCGGCGACAGGTCCTCCTGGACGCTGGCCAGCGACCGCGATCTCTGGGGCGTGCTCTGGGCCGGCGCGCAAAAGCGCAGGCGCAGCGCCGACCACGAGCGCATCTTCCTCGCGCTCTGTGGATTTTTGCTCCGCCCCGGATTCGGTGCTCCCCTGGACGGCTGGCGCGTCGAGCAGGCCTGGACGCTGTTCGAACAGGGCCTCACGCACCACAAGGAGGCCGCGGTCTGGGCGTCCTGGTGGATCCTCTGGCGGCGCGTCGCCGCTGGACTGCCCCAAGACGCGCACGCCGCGCTCTTCGAGGCGATCGCGCCCCACCTGCGGCCGCCGCCCAAGGGTCGGGTGGCGAATCCGGGGAAGCGGCCGCCGGGCCTCGCCGTCGACGAGATGGTCCGCCTGCTCGGCGCGCTGGAGCGGCTCCCGGTGGCGCAGAAGATCGAGGCGGGAAGCTGGCTGATGGAGAAGCTGCCCGCGCCCGGCGTCGCCTGGGCGCTCGGGCGGCTGGGCGCTCGTGTCCCCGTGGCAGGGGCGGCCCACCACACGGTCCCGCCGGAGGTGGCGGCGGAGTGGCTC
>DASRTX010000357.1:0-12040 GCA_035655715.1 Myxococcales bacterium
TCGCGCGGGTGATGGGCGTCCCCTTCTCCGAGGTCAACGAGCTCACCCGCAACATCCCGAACCTCATCGACGGCCACCCGGCGACGATCGAGAAGGCTCTCGAGGTCGAGCCCAAGCTCACCCAGATCCAGGAGCAGAAGCCGGTCTTCAAGAGCATCATCGAGTACGCCCGCGCCCTCGAAGGTTTGACCCGCTCGACCGGCATGCACGCGGCGGGCGTGGTCATCGGCGAGAAGCCGCTCTGGGAGTACGTGCCCATCTGCAAGGGCCAGAACGGCGAGCTCGTCACCCAGTTCGCCAAGGACGAGGTGGAGCTGGCCGGCCTGGTCAAGTTCGACTTCCTCGGCCTCACCACCCTGACGGTCATCGACCATGCGGTGAAGCTGATCAACCGGCGGCTGCCCGAGGGCGAGAAGCTCGACATCGCGCTCTTGCCGCTGGTCGACAGGAAGACCTACGAGATCATCTCCCGTGGAGACACGGCCGGCGTCTTCCAGATGGAGTCGAGCGGCTTCACCGAGATGGTGAGGAAGCTCAAGCCTTCCGTGTTCGAGGACATCATCGCCGCCGGCGCCCTCTATCGTCCGGGCCCGCTCGATTCGGGCATGGTGGACGTCTTCATCAACCGCAAGCACGGGCGCGAGCGGGTCAGCTACCCGCACGCGTTGCTCGAGCCCATCCTCAAGGACACCTACGGCGTCATCGTCTACCAGGAGCAGGTGATGCAGATCGCGCAGGTGCTGGCCGGCTATTCGCTGGGCCGCGCCGACCTGCTGCGCCGCGCGATGGGCAAGAAGAAGGCCGAGGTGATGGCCAAGGAGCGCGGCGGTTTCGTGGAGGGCTGCGCGAAGAACGGCGTGCCGGACAAGCTGGCCAACGAGATCTTCGATTTGATGGAGAAGTTTGCGGAATACGGCTTCAATAAGAGCCACAGTGCCGCATATGGATTAATCACGTACCAAACTGCATATCTCAAAGCGCACTACCCCGTCGAGTTCATGGCGGCGCTGCTCACCAGCGAGAAGGACAACACCGACAAGGTGGTGGCCCACATCGCCGAGGCGCGGGCCGACGGCATCACCGTCCTGCAGCCCGACGTCAACGAGTCGGATCTGGAATTCGGCGTCGCGCCCGATCCGAAGAAGCCGGGAAAGCACCTGATCCGCTTCGGCCTCGGCGCAATCAAGGGCGTGGGCGAAAACGCCATCGAGGCCATCCTCGCCGCGCGCACCAAGCCGTTCGCCGGGCTGTTCGACTTCTGCGCGCGCATCGACATGCGCAAGATCAACAAGAAGACGCTGGAAGCGCTGGTGACGGCGGGCGCCTTCGATTTCACCCAGAAGCCGCGCAGGGCGCTCTTCGAATGCATCGAGGGCGCGCTGGCGCAGGGCGCCTCCGCGCAGAAGGATCGCGAGTCGGGTCAGTTCGGACTCTTCGGCGGCGGCGCCAGGGCGACGGTGGGCGCGCCGGAAGAGCGCGTCTTCGGCAAGGAAGAGTGGAGCGAGCGCGAGCGGCTGGCGCTGGAGAAGCAGGCCATCGGCTTCTACATCACCGGCCACCCGCTGGCGCGCTACGCAGAGGACGTGAAGCGCTTCGCCACCCACACCTGCTCCTCGCTCGCCAATGCCCGCGGCTTCGAGAAGGTGGCCGTGGCCGGCATCGTGCAGGGCTGGCGCGAGCGGCTCACCAAGACGGGGAAGAAGATCGCCTTCGCCTCGCTGGAGGACCTCACCGGCGCGCGCGATCTCGTCATCTACGACGACATCGTGCAGAAGTACGAGGCCCTGCTCAAGGGCGACGAGCCGGTGCTGGTCCGCGGCATGGTGCGCATGGCGGAGAAGTTCGGCGCCGAGGCGCAGCAGCAGGACGCTGCCGAGCCTTCGCCGGAGATCAAGGTGGACGAGGTCTCACGGCTCGCCGACGTGCGGGCAGCGAAGGCGACGCGCGTGGAGCTGAAGCTCTCCGCAGAGCAGGCCACTGCGGAGAAGATGACCGAGCTGAAGGCGCTGTTCGGAAAGTTCCCGGGCTCCTGCAGCGCCTCGCTGAACATCGTGGTGCCGGGCACCGCGGAGACGAAGATCGCGCTGAAGGGCACGCGCGTCGCGCCTTCGGACGATTTGCTCGCCGCGGTGGACCGCCTCTTCGGCGGCAAGGTCGCCCAGGTGCGGTAGACTTCCGCGATGGAGTCGAAGCTGGACATCGGATTCGCGCTGGACCGGCGCTGGCACTTGCTGAGGGGGGAGATGGAACGAAGCAAGAAGTCCGCCCTCGTCGCTCTGGCTCGCGTTCTCGCTGACGCCCGGCTGTCGTATGCCGTGATCGGGGGAGTGGCGCTCCAGGTGCATCAGCGTGAACCGCGGACCACTCTCGACATCGACGTCGCCGTCGCGAACCTCCAGGAGCTGCCGCGCGATGCGCTCGCCGCAGTGGGGTTTCGCGTGACGGGCCGATTCTCGCATTCCGAGAACTGGGTCGGACTGGATGCGACGCCCGTCCAGTTCACCGACGACGCGGCGCTCTCACCGGCGCTGTCCCGAGCGACCGCGGTCGATCTGGAAGGCACGCCCCTTCGCGTCCTGGCGAAGGTCGATCTGCTCCGCGCGAAGCTCCGGGCAGGAACCGATCCGGCGCGACGCAAATCGAAGCGGATCCAGGACCTCGCCGATGTCCAGGCTCTCATCGAAGACGACCCTGCGCTCGCGCAAGAACTCAACGACGCCGAGAAACAGCTGCTGGCGAAACTACCCTAGCTGAGACGGATTGCTCAGTGCGCCCGGTCCGGGGAGTCCACGTCCATGTCGTCCAGCGACTTGGGGTCGTTGGCCCGCAGCTTCACCGGCTCGTCGATGCCCACCGTCGTGTACTCGTCGGAGTTGATGTACTTCCAGCGGATGGGGAAGGGGCTCTCCCGCGCCGACTGCGCGCCGTCGAGCTGCACCTTGAAGAGGGCCAGGTCGAGCACCAACCCCGGCATGGCGCCGTGGAACCGTTGCAGCAGCGCCTTGACCCGCGCGAGGTCCGCGCCGGCAGCCTTCAGCGCCTCCGCGCTGACCTGCACCCGCACCGGAAGCTGCTGCGCTGCCGCGTCCGCCTGCGCCGACAGCTCCTTCACCGCCGCCTGCGCGCGGGGCTCCTCGTCGCGCTTGCGCGCGTCGGCCCACGCCAGTTCCAGGTATCTCGGCCAGCGGCCGAGCGCGCGGAAATCGTCGGGCACCAGCCCGAGGCCGAGGTGCGAGCGGATGGAGCGGAAGGTCTTGCCGGGCGAGCCGTTGTTCACCTCGTCCGGCACCAGCTCGATGTGATCCATGTCCTGGGGAACGCCGCGCGGCACCCGCTGCTCGGCACGGGCCCCGCGCGCCACGCCTCCCACGCCGCCGTCCATTGCGCCGGAGAGAACGGCCACCGCCATCAAGAGCTTCGCGTCCAGGTAGTGGAAGATGTCCACCTGTCCACGGATCTCGTCGATCTGGTCCACGTCGTAGCCGGCCCACTCCAGCTGCGTCTCGATCAGGGGGCAGCCCAGATCCACTGCCGCACGGGCCGCCCGGGTGCGCAGGTCGTCGGCCGCCTCCTCGAACGCCCGCACCCGGATGGCAGGCCGCAGCGCGGCCCAGCAGGGGCCGAGCGCCTTCTCGGCCGCCAGCGCCTTGAACAGGAGGGGGACCCTTCCCACCCGCATCTTGCGCGTGACCAGCTCGTAGATCTCGACGGTCTGCCGGTCCGCATCCGTCTCGTCGACCACCGCGAGCTGCTCGACGGCATTTCCGTTCGCCTTGCCAGCCATGCGCACCCCCAGCCGTAAAACCTCAGTCGTCCGGGCCCGCTCGACAACCCATGGCGGATGCGACTTCATCCCACACGACAAGAACGCGCGCCACTTCCGGCTTGCGGCAGCCCGCGCGCGCTTGACCCCCGGCGCGTTCGCGGTAGACCTGACCGCCCCGATGATCACCCTGCAGGACGTCCTCGCAGCCCGCGAACGCATCCGTGGAACCGTGCCGGTCACGCCATGCCCGCTCTCCGAGCCCTTCAGCGAGCTGTGCGGGGCGCAGATCCATTTCAAGCTGGAGAATCTGCAGAGGACCGGCTCCTTCAAAGAGCGCGGGGCCGCCAACAAGTTCGCGCTGCTCACCTCCGAAGAGCGCCGCCGCGGGGTGGTGGCCGCCAGCGCCGGCAACCATGCCCAGGGCGTGGCCTACAACGCGCAGCGCATGGGGATCCACGCCACCATCGTGATGCCGGAGACGGCGCCGCTCAGCAAGGTGCAGGCCACTCGCAAGTTCGGCGCCGAGATCGTGCTCTGCGGCAGCAACTTCGACGACGCCTACGCCGAGGCCCGCAGGCTCCAGGACGAAAAGGGCTACGTCTTCATCCACGCCTTCGACGACGACGCCATCATCGCCGGCCAGGGAACGGCCGGGCTGGAGATCCTCGAGCAGGTGCCGGGGGTCGACGTCCTGGTCGCCGCCATCGGAGGGGGTGGGTTGCTGGGCGGCATGGCCCTCGCCATCAAGGCCCTCAAGCCCTCCGTCCGGGTCGTCGGGGTGGAATCCTCCCACCTGCCGAAGATGCGCGCCGCCCTGGACGCTGGGGCGCCGGTGACCGTGCCCGCCGCCACCACCTTGGCAGACGGCATCGCCATCAAGCGCGCCGGCGAGCGCACGCTGCCCCTCTTCCGCCAGCACGTCGACGAGATCGTCGCGGTGGACGACGAGGAGGTGGCCAACGCCATCCTGCTGCTCATCGAGCGGGAGAAGACCGTGGCGGAGGGCGCCGGCGCGGTGTCGGCCGCGGCCCTTTTACAGCACAAGATCAAGGGTTTGACCCCCGAGACCCAGGTCGTCTGCGCCATCTCCGGCGGCAACATCGACGTCAACCTCATCTCCCGCATCATCGAGCGCGGCCTGGTCGTGGAGGGCCGCCGGGTGGTCATCGCGGTCCGGGTCCAGGACCGCCCGGGAATGCTGGCCGGGGTGCTCGCCGCGGTGGCGGCCGAGCGGGCCAACGTGCTGGAAGTCCATCACGAACGGGCGTTTCTACAGGGCGCCATCGGCGACACCGAGATCGACCTCACGCTGGAGACCCGGGGACCGTCCCACATCGAGGGCCTGATCGGTGCCCTCAGGGCCAGGGGATACGCCGTGGTACGTCGGTGAGCACTTTCGGCATGCCTGAGGCATCATCTGTGTTTAAACCATCGGGTTTCACGCCGTTCCTTGTTGTGCAAGGTCCTGCTGGCTATTCTCCCTGGAGAACGCCCGCCTGCTGAAAGAGCCGCCGCCCATGCGAAAGCCTGCTCGCCTCGCCCTGTTCGCCCCTGCCGCCCTGATCGCCTCGCTGTTCGTGTTCGGGAGCGATCGCGGCCCGCTGCTGGCGCGCGAGGCCCACGCCGCCGTCGAGTCCTCCAAGGACCGCAACTACGACCTCTCAAGCCTGGAGACGCTGCGCAAGACCATCGTCCAGATCAAGGACAACTACGTCGACCCGAGCCGCATCAACCCCAAGGAGATGTTCACCGCCTCCCTGGAGGCCGTGGAGCGGCAGGTGGCCGAGGTGATGGTGGAGATCGGAGGGCCGCCCTGCGACGACAAGCCTGCCAACAAGGAACCCGGAACCACTCTCGCCGGCCCCTCCAACGCCGCGCCGCAGGGCGGGGTGCTGGAATCGAACCGCGCCCAGGCCGCCGGCTGTGGCCACGCCAACTCCAACATCCGCGAGGGCTTCGTGCGGGTGACCGTGGGCAGCGCGGTGAAGGAGTTCGACTACCACGACATCGACTCCATCTGGCAGATCCCGCTCAAGATGCACGAGGTCTTCACCTTCGTGCGCGACAACCTGGTCACCCAGACCGACCAGCGCGAGATCGAGTACGCCGCCATCAACGGCATGCTCTCCACGCTGGACCCGCACAGCTGGCTGCTCAAGCCCGACGTCTACAAGGAGATGAAGGTCCAGACCCGCGGCGAGTTCGGCGGCCTCGGCTTCGTCATCTCCATGATCGAGGACAAGCTGACGGTGCGGAAGGTGCTCAAGAACACGCCGGCGTTCAAGGGAGGCGTGAAGAAGGGCGACGTCATCACCCAGATCGACAACGACTCCACCGTCAGCATGGACCTCCAGGAAGCCGTCGACCGCATGCGCGGCAAGCCCGGCACCCGCGTCTCCATCTGGGTCTCGCACAAGGGCACCGAGTCGCGCCGTCTGGACCTGACCCGCGCGCTGGTCACCTACGAGACGGTGGTGGCCAAGCTGCTCGACAACGGCGTGGGCTACGTGCGGCTCTCCGGATTTTCCGGCACCACCACCCGCGACATGATGGGCGCCATCCGCAGCATGAAGCTGCAGAACGGCGGCAGCCTCAAGGGCCTCATCCTCGACGTGCGCGGCAACCCGGGCGGCCTGCTCGAGCAGGCCATCCAGGTGAGCGACGCGTTCGTGGAGGAGGGCACCATCGTCACCACCGTGGGCGTCAACGGCACGCTGCGCGAGCCCAAGCTGGCGCGCAACGACGGCGGCGAGCGCGAGTACCCGATGGCGGTGCTCATCTCCAGCGAGTCGGCCAGCGCCTCGGAGATCGTGGCGGGCGCGCTCAAGAACCTGAACCGCGCCGTCATCGTCGGGCGCCAGAGCTTCGGCAAGGGCAGCGTGCAGGTGCTCTACGACTTCCCCGACCGCGAGCGCGGCGAGGAGAGCGCCCTCAAGCTGACCATCGCGCAGTACCTGACGCCCGGGGACATGTCCATCCAGGAGGTGGGCATCACCCCCGACATCGAGCTGGTGCCGGCGCGCATCGTCAAGGACCGCATCGATCTCTTCGCCCCGCCCAAGACCTTCCGCGAGGCCGACTACGACAAGCACTTCTTCAACGGCTTCGCGCGCGACGAGGAGCAGGCCAAGGCGGGCCGCGAGCGCGTGGCCATGAAGCCGTTCGAGACGCTGCGCTTCGTGAAGGACGAGAGCGCCAAGGAGCGCAAGAATCGCGAGCTGATCGAGGCAGGGCAGGCGCCGGAAGAGGACGACGACGACCCGTCCGACGACGACGGCGTGCAGGTGGACTACCAGATCGAGTTCTGCCGCGACCTCTTGCTGCAGGCCAACTCCACCGACCGCCGCCAGCAGCTCCAGCAGGCCAAGCCGTTCGTGGAGCAGCGGCGCGCGCAGGAGCAGGAGAAGGTGCGCCGGCAGCTCGAGGCCATGGGCGTGAACTGGGCGTCCGCGCCGGCCAATCTCGCCAAGGGCCAGCCGCGGGTGGCCGCGGAGATCCGCGTTCCCCGCACGCAGGCGGGCGGCACCATGGACATGGCCATCACCGCGCACAACACCGGCAACTCGCCGCTCTACCGGCTGCGCGCGTACACCAAGAGCGACAACGGCGTGCTCGACCGGCGCGAGTTCGTCTTCGGCGCGCTGCAGCCCGGTGAGAAGCGCACCTGGACGGTGCCGATCAAGATTCCGCGCTACATGCCCTCGCGCCGCGACGACGTCACCCTGAAGTGGGAGGACGAGGGCGGTGACACGCTGGAGGAGGCGCGGGCGGAGAGCGACATCGCCGAGCTGCCTCGGCCGGCCTTCGCCTGGAGCTATCAGATCGCCTCGGGCGACGGCCTCTTGCACAAGGGCGACAAGGGCGACACGGTCGACATCGTGGTCGACGTGAAGAACATCGGAACCGGGCAGGCATTCGACTCCTACGCGGCGCTGCGCAATCTCTCCGAAGACAAGATCAACGTGAAGAAGGGCCGCACCAAGCTGGGGCCGCTCAAGCCCGGCGAGGTGAAGACCGCCACCTTCGTGGTGGAAGTGAAGAAGCTCCTCGAGGACCCGGTGCCGATGCGGCTGGAGGTCGGCGACAAGGACCTCTACGAGGCGCAGCGCGACAAGCTGCTCCTGCCGGT
Organism: Myxococcales bacterium; assembly: GCA_035655715.1. Taxonomy (GTDB): domain Bacteria; phylum Myxococcota; class Myxococcia; order Myxococcales; family 40CM-4-68-19; genus 40CM-4-68-19. The sequence goes on from DASRTX010000357.1 coordinate 7,896, forward strand.
GGGGCCGGCCGTGCCGGTGGCGGCGGCGTCCCACGCGGTGCGCGTCCTCGCCGACAGCACGGTGACGGCCACGCCACAGGAAAAGGGCGCGCGCCTGGCCACGGCAAAGAAGGGGACCGTGCTGGCGGTGCACGGCAAGGCCGGCCAGTTCTGGCGGGTGGAGTGGCAGAAGGGCCGGACGGGCTTCCTCCCCATCGCCGCCGCGAAGGAGTCGCCTGGAGCCAAGCCCAACCTCAAGCTGGTGACGCAAGCCATGCAGAGCGAGGCCCCGGCCATCAAGCTGGCGAACGTGGACACCTCGCGCGGCGGGGTGGACACCGACCAGGACCATCTGCCGCTCACGGGGACCGCTTCCGACGCCAACGGCATGCGGGATCTCCAGATCTTCGTGCAGCACGAGAACGACTCCCGCAAGGTCTTCTTCCGGACCGCGCGGAAGCCGGGGCAGCCCGGCGGGGTCCAGACCCAGCTCGACTTCCAGACCGATCTGCCGCTCAAGCCGGGCAACAGCACGGTGGTGATCATCGCTCGCGAGGACGACGATCTGATGACCCAGCGCACGCTGGTGGTGCACCGCAAGCAGCCGGTGGTGGCGCAGCAACAGGAAAGGCAGCGCGCCCAGAGATAGGGCCCTGGCCCATTTCCCGGGACGGCATTAGAAGGGCCGCTGTGGAAGCAGCGGCCCTTTCCATTTTGCTCTCGGGGCTCCCGGCGACGGTCTCGGTGGCGGCGCTGGTGCGCGGACGTCTGGTCGCCCCGCTGCTGCGCGGTTCGGTGGAGCGGGGCTGCGTGTTGTTCGCGGCGCTGGCAGCCGGGGCGCTGCTGCCGCTCGAGGCGGTGTTGGCGGAGTCGATGCTGCCGGGATCGGCGGAGTTGGTGGCCGCTTGCGCACCGCTCGCCGTGGGCGCCGTGCCGTGGGCAGCCGGCGAGATCCTCTCGGGTCCCTCGAGGTTCGGCGCAGACGCGCTGGCGGGGTCCCTGGCCGCCGCGCAGGCCTTCGGCTGGGCAGCGTTCCTTGTCTCCGGCGGCTCGTCCATCGCCACCGCCGCGGTGGCCGCGCTCGCCGCCGCCGGCGCCTACCTGGAAGTGCGCGGCCCGGTGCGTTCCGACTCGATGATCTACGAATCGTAGCGTTACAACGGTCATCCGGCCCAGGTCCCGCGAGGGTGCACGTCTGGTCCGGCCGTTGCACTCCACGATGCGCATGGATCGCGCCCTCCGCCTCGCCCGCGCCGCCCTGGAGTCCAGCGACGTGGGCCTGGCCGTCTCCGTCTCGCTGACCGCGCTCCATTTCCTCTGGCTGCAGGCGCGGGCGCGGTGAGCGCGCGGTCCGCCATCGGAGCGGTCCCGCCGAAATTTCCCGGCCGGCCGCGCGTTCAACCCGTGGAGGTCGCCATGCTCTGTGCGGGCCTCATCGCGTACGTCGTCACCACCACCAGCCGGTCCGGCGTCTTTGCCGCGCTCCTCGCCGGTCCTGCCGTCCTCGCTCTGCGGCGGCTGCTCGCGCGCAGGCAGGTCGCGCCGCTGATCCGGGGCAGTGTGGAGGAGAACGCGGTGATGGCCGCGGCTGCGCTGGGCGCGGCATCCGCCGTCCTCCTCTCGCTCGCGGCGGAGAAGGCAGGATATCTGTCCGGGATCATCGCTCCGCTGTCGCTCGGGCTGACGCCTTGGTTCGCGGGCGAGCTCCTCTCGGGGCCCTCGCGCCACCAGCTTCGCAGCCTCTCGGCAGCGATCGCGGTCTCCTGCATGGTCGGCTGGTTCACCTGGGTCGGGATCACCGGCCTCGGGCAGCTTTTCCCCGACCTGGCGGTCATCCAGTTGGCCTCGGCGCTGCTGGCGGCGCTCTTGTCGGCCAAGGCCTATCTCGCCACGCGCGGCCAGCCGCGCGACGTCGAGCGCGCCGCTCACTCCAACTCGATCAGGGAGAAGCGATCGCTCTTGGGCTCCTCCGGCTTCTTCGGCTGCTGCGCCCCCGGCTGGGCGGTTTGTGCCTGCGGCGGCTGGGGCTGTGCCGGCGCCGCCGGGCGCTGCGGCTGTGCTCCGCCGCGGACCGGCGCGGGCTGGTCGGGCTGGTACAGCGAGCGGTTGTAGATGCTGGTGGCAGCGCCCGGCACGCCCTCCCTGCGCGGCAGCGGCTGCACCGAAACGCCCGGTCCGGCCGGCGGCGGCCCGACCGGCCTCCGATACTCGGTCACCGGCATCACGCCCTGGCCCTCGATGCGCACCGAGATGTTCTCGCCGTCGATGATGAACCGCTCCAGCACCGGATCCTTCTTCGCCGCCTTGAGCCGCTTGAGCATCTGCGCGAACGACTCCTCGCCCACGCTGTCGGCGGCGATGTCCGAGCTTTCCCCCGCGCGCGCGAGCGGCAGCACGCCCTCGATCACGTAGGTGGTGAGGAGCTGGGCGCAGAGCTCGATCAGCTCGTCGCTGCCCATTCCCCGCAGGCGGGCGCGCAGCTCGGAGGCCACCTGTGCCGCCGGATCGGTGTCCTGCCGCGCGCTCATGTCCCGAACCCCGCAGGAAAGTGGCAGCCGATGGTGGTGGCAGCGGAGAAGTCGGTCGAGTCCAGGGCAGCGTCGCGCAGGTCAACGCCGATCAGCGTGGCGCCTGCGAAGGAGGCGCCCATCAGATTGGCGCCCCGCAGGGAGACGTCGATCAGCCGCGCCCCGGAGAAGTCGGCCTTCTCCAGCGAAGCGGCCCCCAGCCGGGCGTCGGTGAAGAGCGTGCGCACCAGCAGCGCGCCGTCGAACCTGGCCCGGTACAGCCGCGTATCCTCGAACCGCGCCACCGAGAACTGCGCGCCCGAGAAGACCGCGTTCATCGCCTCGCACCCGTGGATCTTGATCCGCCGCGCCGCCATCTCGCCGGCGTCGAGCTCGTTGAGGTCGCAGAAGTAGAACTCCACCCGCTCCAGGCGCGCGCCGCGCAGCCGCGCCTTGCGCAAGGCGCTATGCGCGAAGGTCGTCTCGCGGATCCGGGTCCCGGCCAGGTTGCCCTCGGCGAGGTCGCTCTTCTCCACCACCGTGCGCAGCCAGTCGGACCCGCTGGCAAAGACGGTGCGCATCGCGCAGGACTCGATGCGGTCGCCATTGAAGCCGCCCTCGTCCTTGAGGCGTTGCAGCGCCACCTCGGCTTGATGGGCGGTGAAATCCACGCAGGGACGGTAACGCCGAACCGGAACGGGCCGCAACCGGCCCGAAATTCCACGTGTTCGCCGTCACGTCGCCCTCTGTCGCGGTTTGCCCGGCCCGGAGCGCGCATGTTAACCTTTTCGCTCCCATGGCTCCTCTCGAAGCCGATCCTTTCGGCGCCTCCAGGAAGGCGGCACCTGCCCCCGCGATGGCGCTCTCCGCCCAGCCGAGGGAGGTGGCCGAGGAGGTCCAGCGCCAGGCGCAGCTGCGCCGCGTGGACAAGGACATCGAGCATCTGATGCGGGCGCGCTACCCGCTCATCTACATCCTCTCCAGCGAGGAGAAGCGGGTCGAGCGCAGCATCGCGGACGTGCTCTCCGCCCGCGAGCGCGAGAAGAACTACCGCACCAAGATCTACACCTGGAGCGTCACCGAGGGCGTCCGCGTCGGCGCCGAGCCGCAGGGCGACAGCAAGGATCCGTTGAAGGCCCTGCGCTTCATCCTGGAAGCGAAGAAGGACGAGCGCGCGGTGTTCATCCTGCGCGACCTGCACGCCTTCCAGAAGAACCCCGAGGTGGTGCGGCTGCTGCGCGACCTGGCGCGCAACCTCAAGGAGACGCTGAAGACCGTCTTCCTCGTCTCGCCCCTGCTCCTCATCCCTCCGGAGCTCGACAAGGAGGTGGCGGTCGTCGAGTACCCGCTGCCGGAGCTGGCCGAGATCGGCGGCATCCTCGACCGGGTGATGAGCATGGTCCCGGGCAAGAAGCCGCCCGAGGGCACCGAGCGCGAGCACATCGTCGAGGCGGCGCTGGGGCTCACCGCCGACGAGGCGGAGAACGTCTTCGCCAAGTCGCTGGTGCAGACGGGCACCTTCGACATCGACGTCATCCTCTCCGAGAAGGAGCGCATCGTCCGCAAGAGCGGCGTGCTGGAGTTCTTCCGCACGCAGGAGAAGATGGACAACATCGGCGGCCTGGACGTCCTCAAGGGCTGGCTTCGCAAGCGCCAGGC
>DASRTX010000358.1:0-5517 GCA_035655715.1 Myxococcales bacterium
TGACCTGGGCGCGAACCAGGTACGCGCTCTCGCGGCTGGCCGCCGGCGCCGAGCTGCGCGTGCTGCTCGACCACCGCCCCGCGGTGCCTGACATCAAGCGCAACGCGGAGGAGCTGGGCGACGAGGTGGTGGCCACCGAAGAGACGGCGCCTGGTGTCTGGGAGATGGTGTTGCGGAAGGGATAGATCGGCATGCGCCCAAGCTTCAGCGCCGTGGGCGAGCAGGTGGCAGGGCACGTGCGCGGCTCGCTGGCCCTGGAAACGGCGCAGCCGCAATGGATTTCGGGCCTGCGCACCGCCACGGCGATGATGGTGCCGCTCGCCTTCGGCTGGGCCACCAACCGCCCGCAGATGCTCTGGGTGGGCCTGGGCGGATGGCTGGGCATGCTGGCGGATCCCGGCGGCCCCTACCACGTCCGCGCGCTGGCGATGGCCGAGTTCGCGGCCATCGGAGGGCTGGCCACCGCGCTGGGCGGAGTGCTCGCCGCGCCTCCCTGGATCGCCGCGCCGGCGCTCTTCGCCTGCGCCCTGGCCTGCAGCCTGATGCGCGTGCGGGGAGATACCGCGGCGACCATCGGCGCGCTGGCGCTGACCATGTTTTGCATCACGCAGGGATATCCCTCGCCGCACGGAGCCAGCGTGGTGCGCGGCCTGCTGCTCTCGGGCGGATCGCTCTTCGCGCTGGTCATCTCCGTGGCCGTCTGGCCGTTCCGGCCTTATCGGCCTGTGCGCCGCGCGCTGGCGGCGGTGTGGATCGACTTGAGCCGGCTGCTGGCCGCGGTGCGGGTCGCGGCGGAGGCGCCCGGCGCCCAGGTCTGGGACGATCTGGCCGCGCGGCGCAGGAAATGCCGCGAGGATCTGGAGCAGGCCCGCCATGCGTTGGCCATCGCGCGCTTCGGGTTGCAGGGAGAGACGGCGCGCGGCCTGCAACTCCTCGTCCTCTACGAGATCGCCGAGCTCTCCCTGGGCGACGTGGCCGCGGTGTCGGAAGCGCTGCGCGCGGCCGCCGAGGAGGGCAAGCAGGTGCCCGAGGGTGTGCTGGCGCTCCTCGATCGCGTCTCGGCCGCGCAACTGGCCATCGCCGATTCGGTGGAAGGCGAGCGCAGTGCTCCGCAGCTGGACCTGCGCGCCGGCGGCGGCGGTGAGATCGGCGTGCTCCTCGAGCGGGTGGTCGCGGCCACGGTCCAGGCGGCGGAGGCCGCGACGGCGCTGGAGCGCGGCGGCGAGGCCCGGCAAAAGCCCGGCGCGCCGCCGCCCCGCGATCAGTGGCCTTCCTTGAGAGACGTCTTGGCTCCCGGCTCGGTTGAGCTGCGGCACGCCCTGCGCGTGGCCATCGTCACCACGGCCGCCTCGCTGCTTGCAGCCGCGGTGCATCTCCAGCGCAGCTACTGGGTGACGGTCACCGTCATCATCGTGCTGCAGCCGCACGCCGTCAGCACGGTGCGCAAGGCGCTGCAGCGGGTGGGCGGCACGGTGGTGGGCGGCATCTTCGCGGCGCTGATCGCGCGCGTGGTGCACCGGCCGGTGGTGCTGGCTCCCATCCTCTTCGTGCTCTCCTGGCTGGCGGTGGCGGTGCGCCGGATGAACTACGCCGCATTCGCCGCGCTGCTCACTCCCGTCTTCGTGCTGCTCGCCGAGAGCGGAGGGCCGCATCTCACCCGCACCCGCATCGTCGACACGCTGGTCGGCGGTGGGCTGGCGCTCCTGGGCGCGCTCACGCTCTGGCCCACCCGCGAGTTGGAGCGCATGCCTTCGCTGATCTCGGCGGTGCTGGCCGCGGATCGCGATTACCTCGCCGCGGTGCTGCGCGGGGCCGGCCAGGACGCGGTGGTGGCCGCGCGCAGGCGCGTGGGGTTGGCGGCCGCCAACGCGGAGGCCGCGCTGCAGCGCCTGCTGGGCGAGGGGCCGCCTCCCAAGCGGGTGGAGCCGGTGATGGCCCTGGTGGCGTACGCGCGGCGGATGAGCGCCTCCATCACCTGGCTAGGCGCGCTGCGGCCTTCCGCGGAAGACGGAGCGCTGCTGGAGGAGATGTTGTCCCTTCTGGCGGAGGCGGCCGGATCGCCGGGCCTGCCTCCTCCCCTTCCCGCCGTCGACGAGTCGCGGCTGCCGGAGCCGGGCCGGCGGCTGGCGCGGCAGGCGCGCGGCGCGCACTCGGCGCTCGCGCGGCTTGCGGGACAAGGTTAGTTTACGCGCCCCATGCGAACCGCCCTGCTGCTGGCCGCCGCCTGCGCCACCGCGCCGAGGACCGCTCCCGGCGGCTCGCGCCTCGAGGCGCTGCTTCGGGAAGCCATCCGTTTTCCCACCGTGGCCGGCAACGATCAGGCGCGCCGCGATCAGCAGGCCTGGCTCTTGCGCACCGCCGCCTCCCTGGGCCTTCAGGCCCGCGACGCCGGGCCGGTGACGGAGATCGAGCTGCCAGGCCCCGCCGGAGCGCCGGTGCTGGGGCTCATGGTGCACGGCGACGTGCAGCCCGTGGATGAGAAGCAGTGGACGGTGCCGCCCTTCGCCGGCGAGTCCAGAGGCGGGGTCGTCTACGGCCGCGGCGCGGCCGACGACAAGGGTCCACTGGTTCAGGCGCTCCTCGCCATGCACGCCATCCGCGAACTGCCCCGCACGCACACGGTGCGGCTGCTTGTGGGCAGCGACGAGGAGAGCGGCTCCACCGACGTGGGCATCTATCTCAAGACGCATGCGCCGCCAGCGTACACGCTGGTGCTCGACTCCGAGTTTCCGGTGGTGGTGGGCGAGAAGGCCTGGGACGGTTTGGCCGTGCTGCCGGCGGATCAGGACGGCGGCACCGGCAAGCCGTGGACCATCGCGGAGGTCCGCGCGGGGCTCGCGCCAAGCATCGTGCCCGACCTGGCGCGCCTGACGCTGCGCTGGACCGGGGGCCCGCCGGGATGGGACGCGCTGGAGCAGCGGCTGCTCGCGCGGAAGCCGGACGAAGGGACTTGGCTCGAACTGCAGCGCAAGAGAGAACTGCTCGAGGTCATCGTCCACGGGCGCTCTGCCCACGCCGGCGTCAATCTGTCAGGCGGCCGCAATGCGCTCGTCTCCCTGGCCCACCTCACCGCGGACGAGCTGCCCGACTGCGCCCTGGCCGATCTGCTGCGCTTCGCAGCGCATGCCGGAGCAGATCCGCGCGGCGGCACGCTGGGGCTGCCCGCGCACGCTGAGGAAGGCTGGCGCGGCTGGGACGTGAACGTCGCTACCTTGGGGCCCACCGAGCGGCTGCAAGGCAAGCTCGCACTGGTGGTCAACCTGCGCCGGCCGCCGCCGCTGACCGGACCGCAGTCGCGCGAGCTGCTCTTCGCCGAGGTGAAGAAGTTCTCTGCCCGGCTGGTGCCCGCCGAGTTCTATTTCGAGGACGAGCCGCTGATCTTCAACCGGAACGCGAAGCTGGTGCGGCGGCTGATGGACGATTACGCCCGCGCCACCGGCGAGAGGCCGCCGCCCGCCGTCTCCGGCGGCGGCACCTACGCCAAGCGCCTGCCCAACGCCATCGCCTTCGGGATGTGGTTTCCCGGCAAGCCCTATCCCGGTCACGACGTGGACGAGAAGATCGAACTGGCCGACCTGCAGCGCGGCCTCGATGTGCTGACCGAGACGCTGCGCGACCTGGCAAGCGGACCGCCGATACAGGATGCGCTGCAGCCGTAGTAGGCTCACGCCTCCATGCGCATCGCCCGCCGACTTCAAGATCTGGCCCAGTCCGACATCCGCCGCATGACCCGGGAGTGCGAGCGCGTGGGCGGCCTCAACCTGGGCCAGGGCATCTGCGACCTGCCCACGCCGCCGCTGGTGCGCGACGGCGCCATCGCCGCCATCCGCGAGAACCGCAGCACGTACTCCTTCGCGGAAGGCGCGCGCGAGCTGCGCGAGGCCATCGCCCGCAAGCTCGGGCGCGACAACGGCCTGCAGGCCGATCCCGCCACGGAGATCTGCGTCACCGTCGGAGCCAGCGGCGCGTACACCGCCGCCATCAACGCCCTGCTCGATCCGGGCGACGGCATCCTGCTCTTCGAGCCCTACTACGGCTACCACCTCAACGCCGCGGTGGTGTGCGGCCTGGTCCCGCAGTTCGTCACGCTCTGTCCCCCTGACTTCGCGCTGCACGAGCAGGCGCTGGAGGCGGCGATCACGCCCTCGACGCGGGCGATGGTGGTGTGCACGCCCTCCAACCCGAGCGGGAAGATGTTCTCCGCCGAGGAGCTGGCGCTGCTGGCGCGGGTGGCGAAGAAGCACGATCTGCTGGTGATCACCGACGAGATCTACGAGTACATCCGCTACCAGGGCCGACCCCACCTCTCGCCGGCCGCCGTGCCCGGGCTGCGCGAGCGCACCGTCACCATCATGGGGCTCTCCAAGACGTTCAGCATCACGGGGTGGCGACTCGGCTACGCGGTCGCACCCCCGGAGCTGACCCGCGCCATCACGCTGGTCAACGACCTCTTCTATGTCTGCGCGCCGACGCCTCTGCAGCTCGGGGCAGCGGCGGGTTTCGAGGCGCCACGGTCCTACTTCGACGAGCTGCAGTCGGGCTACCAGCGCAAGCGCGACGCCATCTGCGCGGCGCTCGCGGCGGCGCGGCTCGCGCCCATCGTCCCGCAAGGCGCGTACTACGTGCTCGCCGACTGCAGCCGGCTGGGGCTCGCCACTTCGCGCGAGGCGGCCATGCGCGTGCTGGAAGTCGCCGGCGTCGCATCGGTGCCGGGCAGCGCCTTCTATCGCGGCGACGAGGGCGAGAAGCTCTTGCGCTTCTGCTTCGCCAAGGACGACGGCGTGCTCGACGAGGCGTGCCGGAGGCTGCGCGGCCTGCGATGAGATCTCCGCTCCTGCCCATCTTCCTCATCGTGGTGGTGGACGTGCTGGGCCTCACCATCATGCTGCCGCTGTTGCCGTTCTACGCGGAGCATTTCGGCGCCAGCCCCAGCGTGGTGGGATTGCTGGTGAGCACGTACGCGCTTTGCCAGCTGGTGGCGGGCCCTCTGCTCGGGCAGCTCTCCGACCGCGTCGGCCGCAAACCGGTGCTGATGGCGAGCCAGATCGGCACCTTCGTGGGGTTCCTGGTGCTCACCTGGGCGCCGAACCTGTTCGTGGTGTTCGTCGCCCGCGTCATCGACGGCCTCACCGCAGGCAACCTGTCGATCGCACAGGCGTACATCGCCGACGTCACCGCGCCCAAGGAGCGTGCGCGCGCGTTCGCCGTCATCGGCATCGCTTTCGGCATCGGCTTCCTCATCGGCCCCGGCGCCTCGGGCTACCTGACCAAGCACTACGGCTACCACGTGCCCATCCTGTGCGCGGCGGGGCTGTCCTTGCTCAGCATCCTCGGGACCACGTTCCTCTTGCCGGCGGTGCCGACGCACCCAGAGGACACGCAGGCGGCCAGCGCCGCGCAGGAGATGGAGGCGCCCGTGGCGCCCGGCGGCAAGCGCCTCAAGGTGCTCGACTGGGGCACGTATCTGCAGTACTTCCGGCGGCCGCTCCTGGGCGGTCTTCTCGTCGAGTTCTTCCT
>DASRTX010000359.1:0-7558 GCA_035655715.1 Myxococcales bacterium
GGCGAAAGGCCCTGCGCGCTGGCCAGGCCCCGCGCCAGGATCGAGGGGCCCAGCGCCAGCGCTCCGTCGCGCAGCGTGACCCGCCGCAGCGCGCGCGGAAACGCCTGGGCCAGCACCATCAAGAGAGCCGCGATCGCCAGCGCCACGTGCGCGCCGCTGAAGGCCGCGGGCAGCGGAGAAGGCGCGCCGTCGGCCGCGACGCCGCGCAGGAAGAGGGCCGCGCCCAGCGACGGGTAGAGCGGGAAGCCGGGAGGCCGGAAGCTGTCGATCAGCGTGTTGGAGAGGATGTCGATGAAGGCGGCGGAGGCCATGCCCCCCAGCAGCAGCGCGGCCAGCTCGCGGCGGCGGCGCAGCCACAGGCCCTGCCGCAGCACGATCTCCCAAGGCTTCTGCCCGCGCAGGGTGGCGGCCACGAAGGAGTCGCTGCTCTCCTCCGCGGCGCGCGCTTCCTCCAGCCAGCTCCAGAGGCCGCGGGCGAGGAGCAGGCCCAGCAGCACGGAGGCGGAGAGCAGCCCCGGCGACATGCCGAAGAGTGACTGGTAGGCGAGTCGGTCGTCGGGGCGCAGCGCGAGGAACCGGCCCGCCGCGAGGAAGGCCACGGGCTTGCAGAACACCGCGCGCATCACCAGCGCAAAGGCGACGTAGGGGACCGCTCCGCCGAAGGCGAGCAGCGCTCCCGCGGCGCGCCGCGCCCGGATGAGCCCCCGCGCGTAGAGCCACAGCCAGGCCGCGCCGCAGAGCGCAGCCACCGCGCCCGCGCCCAGCGCCAGCAGGCAGGTCCCCGCCAGCATCATGGGCAGGGTCGGCTCGAAGAGCCGGTCGATGGCGGGGCCGTGCGAGAGCAGCGCCATGCGCAGCGGGAAGAAGATGCCGGTGCGCGCCGCCACGAAGATCGACTCGGCGGCGAGAAGGGCGAAGGCGAGCGCCACGAAAAGGTCCGGTGGGTAGGTCGGGCCCGGGGGGTTGGCGTACCGCGTGTTCCGGCGCACGAACGCCAGCAGCACTCCGCCGCCGGAGGCGAGCAGCAGCGCCAGCAGCGCCGCGGCCAGCGCATGGGGCTCCTCGCGGAAGGGCAACGCGCAGAGCTGCACGGCGCCCAGCGCCACCGAGAGCAACGCGAGCGCGGCCATGGCGCGAAACCCGTGCGGCAGCAGCCGTTCCATCACGGCGCGAACCTTCGCGCGCCCAGCGCGTCGCGGACCTCGAGGACGAAGCGGTGCCCGGCGAACCAGAGCAGGAGCGCCGCGCCTGCCACCAGCGCGCAGGAAGAGAGCCGGTCGGCGGCGGACGACTCGCCCAGCGCAGCGCGGATCAGCGCGCCCAGGCCGCTGGTGGCTCCCTGCAGCGCGGGATCCTGATCGGCCCGCGCGCAGACGAAGAGCGCGGCGCCCGCGAGCGCCGGCACCATCGGCGTCAGCCAGTCGGCGGCGTCGCGCGCAGCCACGCGGGCCGAGCGGCCGAAGGCAGCCCGTCCGCCGGGGCGGGCGAGCTGGGCGGGAGCGAAGAGGGCGCGCGCCGCGGCGCCGGAGAGCGTTCCGGCGAAGGCCGCGACGAAGAGCACCGCGGCGAGGCCCGACCCGGCCGAGCGGGCGCGGTCGTAGAACAGCGCCGGGTCCAGCATCGACCAGAGCGGGTGCGCCACCAGCGCGTACACCGCGGCAGCGAAAAGCAGGCGGCGGCCGTTGCCGGCTGCCCGCATCGGCGCGAGCGCGCCTCCGGCGCCCGCGGCGAGGAACACCAGCAGAAGGCCGCCGATCACGAAGGGCAGCGCGTCTGCCGCGCCGCGCGCCGCGGTGCGGAAGCGGCTCTTGTCCGAGGCGACGGCGGTCCAGGTGTCGCGCACCGAGGCCAGGCGGACGCCGCTGCCGGGGGCTGGGGACAGCGTCCAGTCCGGCCGTCGCGACCAGAGGCGCAGCAGCGCGGCCTGGTCGGATCCGCCCAGGCCCCGATCAGCGGAGGCGCGCAGGACCGCCAGGTCGAAGTCGAGGTATGCGGCCGCGGAGACGTCGGCTGGAGCGGCGCTGCCGCTGCGCTCGAAGGCGGCGAGCGCCAGCGAGAGCAGGAGCAGGCCGGCGAAGCCGCAAGCGCACGCGGCTGCCCAGCGCAGGGCGCCGGCGGCGAAGCGGCTGGCCTGTGCAGCGGCAGAGAGGGCGCGCACGCCGTCGGTGGGAGCGGAATGGGTCAAGGCGCGCCGCTCGCGGAAGCGCAGGCTCCGCTCAGCGCCGTGCCGCAGCCCAACTGCTGCTCGAGCGCGGCGCGCAGGACGTCCAGCTCCTGGCAGTGGCCGGACCAGGCGCCGGCGTCGAGCGTGAAGGAGGCGCGGTCGAGGGAGGGGAAAGGGGAGGCGCGGACCTGGCGGTCCCACTGGTCGAAACGATCGAGCGTCGCGGTGCGGGAGCGGGCGGGATCGCCACACCGTTGTTTCGCAGGGTCGGGTGCGGGTCCGGGTGCGAGTGCGGGTCCTGGTGCGAGTGCGAGTGGTTGTGCGGGGGGTTTGGCGGCGAGCGGAGGAGGGCTTTCGAGCAGCGCGGACTCCAACGGCAGCGCCGGATCGAACGCTGCCGCCCAGCGGGGATCGGTTGCCGCGAACGGCTTGACGCCGAGAGGAAAGGAGACGCCGGTCAGGTCGGCTTCCGAGGTGTCGGGTTTGACCGACAGCAGCCACCATTCGCAGAGGTTGGCCTTGTCCAAGGTCGATCGCCCGTCCGCGCCGGCGGTCGGCCAGGGCCAGCCTTTTTCGGCCGGGCGGCAGATCAGGGAAGTGCGGAGGGAGCCGCGGTCCGGATGTGCCGTCGGGACCGGTTGCGGGCGATGAGGAGCTCTCTGCGGCCAGCCCTGGATCGGAGGGCCCAGCGCCACCTGCTCGAGCAGCGCGGGAGGCGGAGGGTTCGGGGCCATCCGTACGGCCAACACCTCGACGGGACCGCGGCCGGCGAAGAGCGTCTTGGCAGGCACGGCGCAGTCCGGATCGGCGTTCGAGCGCAGCAGCTTGACGCGGCCGGGGGCCGGCCAGCGCTTCTGCGCGTAGTCGTCCAGCGTGCGCATCTGGATGCCGGCGCGCACCTCGCAGGCGTCGTCGGGCTCTCCCTGGCAGTCGGCGCAGCCGCGCAGCACCGCGTCCTTGGACGCGAACTGCACGGCGCGAAACCACTCCGCCGGCGCGGCGCCGGCCAGCGCCAAGGCGAGGAGCAGCATCACGGCTGCGCGCTCCAGGCCTGGAGGACGCGCGCGAAGTACCAGGGGCTGCGCGCGGCCTCGGCCTGCGAGTCCGGGATGGCCAGCGTGCCGGGACGCAGGAACGCCAGCGGAAAGATGGGCGCCGGCCCGTTGCGCGCCACGTCTTCCTCCAAGAGGCGCAGGCTCTCCGCGCGCGTGAGGGGAGCGCCGGAGGGCGCGCCCAGCCAGGCCGGCGGCGGGAAGACGATGGAGGCCTCGTAACCGGTAAGCAGGCCGTGGCCCGGATTCTCGCTCACCGCCTGGCCGCCGCTCAGGTTCTGGTTGCCCGCCGGGTGGAGCAGCGGCACCAGCGTGGGATAGTTGCGATTGTAATAGTTGCTCGCCACCGTGAGCAGCACGTCCCAGCTCCCCAGCGGACCGCGGTGGACCTCGCTCGCCTTGATGCCCGAGATGGAGACGGCCACGCCGCGGCTGCTCGCGATGGCGGCGATGCGTGCGGCCGCACCCGCCCAGGGCTCCTCCTGCACGTAGACCAGGCTGACGGGACGGCATCCGTCGTCGGCGATCTCGCCGAACGGCTTGGACTGGCCCGGCTCCTTGCAGCTGGCGGCCTCGGTGCCGCGCGGGACCAGTCCGGCGGGTCCGCGCGAGCGGGGATCGCAGGGCGCGCGGTTCTCGCCCGCGCCCACCGCGTCGCGCAGATCGCGCTGCAGCTCCAGCAGGCGGTCCTCGCTTGCGGACGCCAGCGCGTTGAAGAGCCGCCGCACGCAGCGCGTGTTGGCGTCGCGGCGCCCGAAGAGGGCCACCAGCGACTCGAAGCCGTCGTCGCCGGCCTCCAGCGCCCGCGCCCGGGCCGCGTCCATCCGCCAGAGCGCGCGGAAGATGCAGATGCCCGGCTGCTGCTGGCACTGCAGCCGCTTGTCCGCCACCGACTCCGGCCAGAGCGGCTGGTAGGAGATCATCAGGCGCGACTTCTGGCCGCGCGTCTTCGCCACCTCCGCGGAGCTCTCCAGCGAGACGTGGAGGAAGTCGTAGTCGGAGAGATGGAAGGGGCCCGAAGCGCCGACGTGGTACGGGATCTCGTCCGCGGCCAGGTTGCCCAGCGCGGGCTGCAAGCCGCCCGTCGCGCCGCGGATCTGCGCGGCGATGCGCTCGCGCTTGAGCCTGCAGGCCCGGTCCGAGGGCAGATCGCACCGCCACAGCATCGACGACAGCAGCGCGTCGTCGGAGGCGGCGCGCTGCAGCGTGCGCAAAAGCGGCGTCGCGCGGGAGGTGGCCCGCGGATCGAAGGGCGCGAAGACCGGGAAGGCGAGCGTCTGCGCGACCATTTCTACGTCCTGCGGCTGGGTGAGATCGACGCCGCGGGCGAAGAGGCAGATGCCGCGCCTGTGGCGGTCGAAGAACCCGCGCAGGTCGGCGGCGGTCTCCGCGCTGCCCGGCGCCATCAGATTCGCCGAGTTCCAGGGCTGCGCCTCGGCGAAGCGCGCCGCGGTGGTGGAGGTGACCGCCTCGGAGATCAGCGTGCTCATGTGCACGCTCATCGGCACCGCCCCGCAGGCAGCCGGCGCGACTGACGAAGGCGCCCGCGCCTGCGCCAGCGCCTGGTAGTAGTAGAGGCTGGTCGCCACGTCGTCGGGCTCCACGTCCTTGCCGCCCTGCAGGCAGGCGCCCTGCGCGCAGGTGCGCACCTCGCCGCAGTAGAGCAGCGAGCCCGCCGACTGGCTGAGCGCGCAGTTGGCCTCGCCGGGTACGCAGAGGCCGAGGCGTCCCGGCTGCAGCACCGCCGGCCCCGCGTCGGGGCCGAGCTGGAGCGCGGGCAGGAAGAGCGCGTCGTGGAGCTGCTGCTCGGTCAGCGTGGCGTACTGGCCCGGGCAGAGGGGCGCGACCCTTCCGCCCACCTCGTAGACGAGGAGGTCGCCCACCTCGTCGACCGCCTGCGCCTCGCAGCCCGCGGGCGCGCCGCTCTCGGCATAGCGGACGAAGGCATCGGTCACGTCCACCCCGCGCCCGCTGCAGCGCAGGAGCACCGGCCCCGACGGCTCGCGCACCTTGAGCACCGCATGCTCGCCGCGCAGCGAGAAGGTGGCCTGCTTGTGCATCGTCTTCGGCAGCGCCCGATCGATGCGCAGCGCCCCCAGCCGCTCCGACAGCGACCAGGGCGACGCGGGTTGCACCGGGCCGTTGCTGCGCACGTACGCCGCCCCGGTGGTGAGCAGCCCAGCGAAGGGGAGCAGGAAGGCGAAGAGGGCGCGCACTAATAGTCCCGCCTGCGCAGGGTGAAGAACCAGAAGACCTGGTTCTCTACCGTCGGAGTGAGCGCCACCTCCCAGTTGCCGTCGCCACGGCGCGAGACGTCGCCTGGATCGGCCAGGTCGGCCACCCGCTCGAAGATGCGGCCGAGCTGCGGGTGCCGTCCCAGGCGCGTCACCGTCTCGCTGCCGTACCGGAAGGGGTGCGCGCTGGCGATGGAGACCAGGGTGCCGGCCTCCTGGCCGCGGTGCAGGGTGAGGCGCACGCCCGCGTGGGCCTCGCAGCTGGAGAGGGTGATGGTGGCGGGAGATTCGGGCCGCTCCAGCGTCACGTCCTGGGGCTGCGAGACGCCTTCGACGGGCGGCGCGCAGACGGGACCGTCGAATTGCCCTTGAGGAGCCTCGTTGCGCAGCCGCAGCAGCGCGTCGCAGGCCTCGCGCGCGCAGCGGTCCAGCTTGCGCACCCACTCCTCGCTGAAGCCGAAGGGGGGCGGATAGTCCAGCGCGCGGCTCTCGGGCGGCGCGGGAGCAGCGAGGTCGAAGCGGTCGAGCGAGAAGAGGCGTCGGACGGAGGTGGCGACCTCCTCGGGGCACTTCCCGCCGCGAACCGGGCAGAGGCGGTCGGCGGCAGCGTGGCGGTCGAGCGCGGCGCGATAGGCGTCGCGCAGGCGCCGGCGCACCTCGCGCGCCGGCACGCCTTTGTGGTCGCAGAAGAGCGGGCCGGGCAGGAAGTCGAGCACGCGCGTGCCGCCCTCGACGAAGATGCGGTAGCCGACCACCGAGTTGACGCGCTTCTGGAGCACTTCGGGCTCGAACAGCTTGCAGAGCAGCTCGGAGGTGCGGGTGGCCACCGCACGCGCGATCTCGTCGTTCTGCCGGCGCGGGTCGACGTCGGCATAGATGGCCTCGAGCCGCGCGTTGACGGCGCCCAATTCTTTTTGTTCCAGCCCGAAGAAGAGCGGCGTCACGTCGGCGACCAGCGGCTCGCAGAGCAGGGCCCGCGCGCGGCGCAGCGTCTGGCGCGCGCCGGGCAGGTCGCCGGCGGTGGCGATGCGCAGCCGCTGGCGCGCGTCGGCGCCGAGCATCGCCGCGACGGCGTGCGCCTCGGCCTCGCGATCGCGCACCGGCACGCCGCCCACGCCACCGATGCAGCGCTTTCCCGACGGCGGGGCGCGAAAGTCCGGCACCGCGAGCGTGGCAGGCTTGCTCGCGCCGGGAATCGGCAGCGCGGTGCCCGGGCGCGGGTCCACCCACTCCAGGCGCGCTTCCGCGTCGGCCACGTCGCGGATGGGAGGCAGCGCCGCGGCGCGAGCCTCCAGTGCGGCAGGATCGGCGGCGAGGGCCAGCGCCATCCAACGCATGGCCACCGCCTGATCCTCGGGCGGGAGCTGTGCGATCTGCGACCAGAGCGCCACGTGCTCGCCGGCGCGGCGCAGCTTCCCGGCCGCGCGCAGGCGCAGCGAAAACGGCCAGCCGGCAGCCCGCGCTTCCGGCTGGGCGGCGGGAGAGGTCTCCACCGCGGTGGCGGCGGACTCCCACGCTTTCTGCAGCGCCGCGGCGTCGGGCAGCTGGGGAGGATCGGTCGCGTAGAAGCGGGCGCGGGCCGCATCGAGCTGGGCCAGCGCTTCCAGCACGCCGCCCAGCGCGGTCTGCAATGGAACGCCGCACCGTTTCGCCTCGGCGGAGAGGCCCGTGGCCAGCTCGCGCAGGGCAGGGCTGGGATGCTCGGCGCGCTCCGAGGCCTGCCGCGAGAAAGCGCTGTCGATCGCCGCCGCCTCCGCCGTGGCGCGGGCGAAGAAGCCGCGCAGCCCCTCGCGCGCGCCGAAGAGCCCGGTCAGCTCGACGTCGACGCGGCAGGCGGCGCAGTAAGCGCGCGGCCAATCGTCCGCGGCGCCTCGCGGTCGGACCAGGACCACGGTGAGCTGCCGCCGCGCGGGCACTTCCAGCACCTTGTCGAAGTCGGGCGTGGACTCGGTGTCGAGCTGGAGGCGCGCCGGGAAGCGCGGCCGGCGCACCAGCACGCGCAGCTGCCCCACCGCTTCCGGCACGTCCCGGAGCGTGAGCCGGAGGTCGGACAGCGCGCCTTCGGGCGGCACTTGAAGTTCCTGGGACACCAACATCGTGTCGCAGCG
>DASRTX010000360.1:0-3162 GCA_035655715.1 Myxococcales bacterium
CCCTGGATGACGCGCTCCACTTCCTGCGGAACCACCGAATCCGAGTCGGCCTGGGTGTCGCCGCCGACCTTCAGCTTCTCCGCCTCGTCATACGAGACGTTGAGCTGCTTCTGGATTTCCTCGGTGAACTGGTTGCCGCCCATGGTCACGTCGCGCGTGAAGGTGGTCAGCCCGTTCGCCAGCACGTTGATGTTCACGACCGAGGCGCCGGCGTTGACCAAGACGATGGTCTCGCTCTTCGGCAGCTCGTAGTTCACCTCGAACGAGTTCTGCACGGCGAAGGCGTCGACATCGACCACCACCGGGGTGAGCCCGGCCTCGCTGACCACCGAGGTGTAGTCGTTGATCATGTCCTTCTTGGCGGCGACCAGGAGCACGTCCATCTGGCCGGTGCCGGTGTCGACGTCGGCGGGGGTGAGGATCTGCACGTCGATGTTCACGTCCTTGACGTCGAAGGGGATGTACTGCTCCGCCTCCCACTGGATGCTCTCCTCCAGCTCCTCCTGGGTCATCTTCGGCATGCTGATCTTCTTGATGATCACCGAGTGACCGCTGACCCCGATCGCGGCCTCGCGGTTCTTCAGCTTGTACTGGGAGACCAGCTGCCGGATGGCGTCGACGATGGCGGTGGAGTTCATCAGCGCGCCGTCGACGATGGCCTCGGGCGGCAGCGGCGCCACTCCGAACGCCTCGAGGACGTAACCGCGCTTCGCCTCCTTGAGCTGGACCAGCTTCACGGAGGAGGAGCCGATGTCGAGTCCGAGCGCGAGTTTGCTCTTTGCCATGGCCTTGTTCAGCCTTCCCCGGAGACGTTCAACCGCACGGCGACGCTAGCACTGGAAATCTGGCCTCCAAAAAAAACGTCCATGCCTACCTTCCCCCCGCCCGTACCCGGGCGCCGTTCAGCCGCGGGAAGAGCTTGGTGCTCTCCTGGAGGGAGAGCCCGAGCGCGAAGAGGATCTTGCGCTTGGTCTCCATGCGGCAGTCGTGCCCCGCCTCCACCCTGTCGATGGTGGATTCGGAGATTCCTGCCTTCCGCGCCAACTCTGCCTTGGCCATCAGCGCGGCCTCCCGAAATTTCTGCACACGATTCACTCGGCCCTCCGCGATGAGGTGGCCATGCTTGCATCGGTGCCGTGTAGGCAGTCAAGGAACCGGATGCATTGACCCGTCATTGAACCCGCACTGACCCTTCACTTCACCTGCATTGGAGGGTCAGATGGCGTCACCCCCAAGAACTGGTGGGTGGGCGCGCGTGGGCGCGCGTGCCGCGGGGTGGCGAGGGGCGAGTCAGCCGCGCGTCATTCCAGACCGTATTCGCGGATCTTGTAGAGCAGCGCGCGCGGCGAGAGCTCGAGCATCTCCGCGGCGCGGGTGCGGTTTCCCGCGGTCCGCTCCAGCGCGCGCCGGATCAGGTCCGCCTCGAGCAGGCGCTGCGCGCGCTTCACCGAGAGGTCGTCGGGATCGAGGCGCTGTGGCAGCGGCTCGGGTTCCACCGCCCGCTGCACAGCCTCGGGCAGCGACTCGGGCCCGATCTCCTCGTCCTCCGAGAGCACCATCGCCCGCTCCAGCGCGTTCTCCAGCTCGCGCACGTTGCCCGGCCAGCGGTAGCGGCGCAGCGACTCCAGGGCCCGCGGGGAGAGCTTGCGCGGGCCCACGCCGATGCGGCCGGCGTGCCGCGCGAGCAGCCGTTCGGCCAGCGTCGGGATCTCGTCCTGCCGCTCGCGCAGCGGCGGCAGCCGCACGCCCACCACGTTGAGGCGGTAGTAGAGGTCCTCGCGGAACTTCCCCTGCTGCACCTGCGCGGCCAGGTCGCGGTTGGTGGCCGCGAGGACGCGCACGTCCACCCGCGTGGAGCGGTTGTCGCCCACTCGCCGCACCTCGCCCTGCTGGAGGACGCGCAGGAGCGAGGGCTGCACCGGCACCGGCAGCTCCCCCACCTCGTCGAGGAGCAAGGTTCCGCCGTCCGCCTCCTCGAAGAGGCCGCGCTTCACGGACCGCGCGTCGGTGAAGGCGCCCTTGGCATGTCCGAACAGCTCGCTCTCGATCAGCGTCTCGGGAATGGCCCCGCAGTTCACCGCCACGAACGGGCGCTCCGCCCGTGGCGAGAGGTCGTGCAGCGCGCGGGCCACCAGCTCCTTGCCGGTGCCGCTCTCTCCCTCGATGAGCACGGTGGTGGGGGTGGGGGCGACCTTCTGCACCACCCGCAGGACCTCCTTCATCGCCGGGCCCTCCGCCACCAGCTGCGGCCCGCGGCGCGCCACCTGCTTGCGCAAGAAGGTGTTCTCCCGCCGCAACCGCTCCCGCTCCTCCGCCTTGCGCAGCACGAGCAGGACTTCGTCGGGCCGGAAGGGCTTCCCCAGGTAGTCGTAGGCGCCCGCCTTCATCGCCTCGATGGCCAGGTCGTGCGAGCCGTACGCGCTCATCACGATCACGGTGGTCTCGGGCGAGGCGGACTGGGCCGCCTTCACCAGCTCCAGCCCGTTCAATCTGGGCATGCGCACGTCGGTGACCAGCGCGTCGTAGTCGCGGGCAGAGAGCTCGCGCAATGCCTCCTCGCCGTCGGCGACGGCGCGGACCTCGTAACCGCGCTCGCCGAGCAGCGTGGCGAGCACGTGCCGGATCGACTCCTCGTCGTCGGCGATGAGGATGGAACGCAGCGCCATCGCACCCAGTGTAGCAGGATGCGCCGCTCAGCTTCTCGGCGAGACGCTGCGCAGACGCAGGGCGAAGGTGGCCCCCTGCGCCGCGGAGCGCGCCTCGATGGAGCCGCCCATCCGTTCCAGGCTGGCGTGGCAGAGCGCGAGCCCGAGGCCGGTGCCCTTCCCCGGCGCAGCGGTGGTGAAGAACGGCTCGAAGAGGTGCGGAAACACCTCGGGCGGGATGCCGGGTCCGTCGTCGGCAACCTCGATGGCGAGGTGGTCGCTTTCCACCCTCCCGCGCACCTCCACCGTGCGCGCCCCCGCCTTGGCCGCGTTGGTGAAGAGGTTGACGAACACCTGCACCAGGTAGTGCTCGTCGGCGAGCGCTGCGGGAAAGCCTTCGGGCAGGGCGCTGCGCAGCTCGAGGGAGTCCTGCGCGCCGGCGTGCGCCCACGCTCCCGCGACCGTGCGGCCGACGTCGATGGAGGCGAGCTGCAAGTCATGCGGCCGCGCCAGGTCG
>DASRTX010000361.1:0-5928 GCA_035655715.1 Myxococcales bacterium
ACCACTTCGACGACGTCTTGTGGCGCAAGGCCCCTGCCCAATCGCCGGGCGCAATCGACGTACGGCTGGATCATCGTTCCGCACGGATAGGGCTTGAACGCCAGATCCGTCATCACCCAGCGCTCGCCGAACCCGTCCAGCAAGGCGTCGAACTTGCCCTCGCGCGTGTGGGCGAACCCGGCGAAGAGGCCGTGGACGCCTTCGAAGACGGTGCGCGGTCCGCTGAAGCCGGCCCGCCCCAGCAGCGCCGCCCGCAATCCGGACTGCGCCGCCCAACCGGGGTGCATGCGCTTCGTCCAGGTGCCTTCGGCGAGATACTCGATGATGCCGCCCGCCATGGAGCCCGCGACTCCCAGCGCGTCGACGATCTGGCGCGGCCGCAGCCCCAGCGTTGCTCCGGCGCCGGCGGCCGCCGCCAGCGCTCCGAAGACTGCGGTGGGATGGAAGCCTGCCTTGTGGACTGCCTTGGGCACCACCAGGCTCAAGCGGCAGATCGTCTCCACTCCGACGGCGACACCGAGGAGCGCCGAGGCGCCGTTCCGCCGCTCCTGCTCCGCGATCGCCAGCACGGCGGGCACGATCACGGCTCCCGCGTGCACCGGCCCCCCTTCGAACGTGTCGTCGAAATCCTCCCCGTGAGCGGCGGTTCCGTTGACGAACGCGGCGGCGGCGGCGCCGAGCTGGCCCGGGTGTCCGATGGCCGTGGCGGTGCCCGGATCCGCGCTCCACGCCGAGAGCGCGGCGCGCACGTAGTCGGTGTGGCGCGCCACCAGGCAGAGCCCGATCACGTCGAGCAGCAGCCGCTCGCAGGTCTCGTGCACCTCGGGCGGCAGCCTTGCGGTGTGCAGCGCGGCGATGCGCTCGGCCAGAGCTTCGGCGACGGACGGCGTCCCGGCCATCACATTCTCCGCAGTCCCGGTTCGGTGCCGCCCAGGCCCGGTACCAGGTTGGCGATGCCGATCACGATGGAGGTGAGGACCAGCATGGTGAGGCCGAGCACCGCGATGGCGGCCAGGTCGCCGCTCTCGTTGAGGTCGAAGATCAGCACCGAGAGCACCTTGGTCTCCGAGGTGAAGAGGATGGCGGCGGCCGAAAGCTCGCGCACCACCGCCACGAAGACGAAACACCAGGTGGCGATCAAGGACGGTCCCAAGAGAGGAGCGGTGACGTCGCGCAGCGTCCGCAGGCGGGAGGCGCCGAGGATGCGGCTCGCCTCCTCCATCTCCGGCGAGAGCGCCTGAAAAGCGGCGTGCAGCTGCTGGTACGCCGCGGGAAGCTGGATGGTCACGTAGGCGAGCAGGAGGATCCAGAGCGTGCCGTAGAGCACAACCGGCCCGCGCGTATAGGCGAGGAACAGTCCCACGCCCATGGCGATGGCGGGGATGGCCAGGGGGGCCGTGGCGAGGAACGTCAACAGGCGGTGGCCGCGGACAGCCGCCCGCGCGCTCAGCCACGAGATCACCAGCGCCAAGAGCGATCCCAGCGTGGCGGCGAGCAGGGCGAGCACCAGCGTGTTCTTGAGCGCGAGCCTCGTCGCCGACAGCTCGAGGAAGACGAAGCGCACGTGGTCGAGCGTGAACCCGCCGAAGGTCAGCAGCTCCGAAGGAATCCGGGAAAAGGCGGCGTTGAGCAGCGCGGCGTAAGGCAGGAAGACGGGAAGCGAGAGGATAGCGAGGCACAGACCGAGAGCAGGCCACCGCAGCGGCCCCAGCGCCACCCAGCGCGGCTGTCCGCCCCTTCTGCCGACCACCGCGTATCCGCGGCGGCCGAGGACAGCGGATTGCGCCCGCAGCAGCACGACCGTCACCACCAACAGCGGTAGCGAGGCGGCCGCGGCCAGCTCCGGCTTGGGCGGGTACTGGAAGAGGCTCCAGATCTTGGTGGTCATGGTGTGGAAGCCCGCCGGCAAGGCGAGGATGCCCGGAGCGCCGAACAGCGTCATCGCTTGCAGGAAGGCCACCAGCGCTCCCGCCGCCAGCGCGGGCAGCGCCAGCGGGATGGTCACCCGCCGCGCCGTGCGCCAGGCGCCGCCGCCCAGCATCGCGGACGCGTCTTCCAGATCGGAAGGGATGCGGTCGAGCGCGTTGGCCACCAGCACGAAGACGTAGGGGAAGGTGTAGCAGGAGACGACGAAGATCAGGCCGGTCAAGGTGTAGACGTCGAAGAGCGCGTCGTCTCGGCCGGTGGAGGCGCGGTGGAGCTGGTTGAGCAGTCCGCTGTTCGGCGCCGCCAACAGCTCCCAGGCGATGGCGCCGAGGAAGGGCGGGGTCACGAACGAGGCCATGACCAAAAAGCGCACCGCCCGCCGCAGCGGCATGTCGCTGCGCGCCACCAGCCATCCCATCGGCGCCGCGACCAGGCAGCAGATCAGGCTGGAGGAGACCGCGAGGAAGAAGGTGGTGACGAGGGGATCGATGAAGGTCCGGTCGGTGAAGAGCAGCCGGAAGTTCGCCAGGGTGGGGCCGCCTGCGCGGGCGGAGAAGGCGAAGACGGCCAGCCATCCGATGGGCACGACCACCAGGACGAAGAGCGCCGCCGCGAAGAGGGCGAAGACGGCGCCGGAGGGATCGAAGCGCGATGTCGATGCCCGCAGCGCCACCCCTCAGACCTTGAAGTACTTGCTGTAGTGGGCCTTGATCTCGTCCGCGTTCTTCTCCACCGCTGCGGGATCGTCCTTCATCAGCTTGATCTCGCGCAGCGGCTTGCGGCCCGGCTTGTCCTTGACCTGCGCGTGGAACGAGCGCAGGCCGCCGAAGTCCACCATCAGCTGCTGCGCCTCGGCGGAGAAGAGGTAGCTCTGCAACAGACGCGCAGCGTTGGGGTGCGGCGCGTCCTTGGGCACGCCCGAAGGGCCGATGATGAGCGGCGTTCCCTCGGTGGGATAGACGATCTCCACCGGCTCGCCCTTCTCCTTGAGCTGGAAGAGGTTGTACTCGTTGCCGTCGGCCATCACGGCGCGCTCGCCCAGCGCCAGCTTCTTGGGCGGGTCGGCGGAGGACTGCACCTGCATGACCTTCTGCCTGGACAGCTTCTCGAAGTACTCCCAGCCCAGGTCGCGCGAGATCTGGAAGGTGGCGGTCATGATGGTGCCGCTATACCCGGGATGGCCCTTGACGATCTTGCCCATCCACTTCGGATCGAGCAGGTCGGCGAAGCTCTTCGGCGCATCCGTCGCCTTCACCAGTTTGGTGTTGTAGCCGATCACGCTCAGCCACACGCGCCAGCTCGCGAACAGCCCGTCGGGATCGCGCTGCTCCATCGGATAGTGGAGCGCCACGTCCTCCGGCACGTAGGGCGCAAAGATGCCGTCGCGCTTCCAGACGATGAAGTGGGCGGCGTCCGAGCTGTGCAGCACGTCCACCGCATGGATGTTGCTCGCGTACTCCTGCCCGACGCGCTGGAAGATCCGCTCGCCGCCCGAGCGCTCCACCCGCATGTCGATGCCCGGATACTTCGCCTCGAACGACTTGGCGATGCGCTCTGCCACCGGAAGATCGACGGCGGTGTACCAGACGGCCTTGCCTTCCTTCTTCGCGGCTTCGATGAGGTCAGGGGTGACCTTGCCGGCGGCCGGCGCGGCGCGCGCGGTGCGCAGAGGCGCCGCAAGGACGATGGCTCCCGCCGTGAGACCTTTCAGGATCTGGCGCCTTCCGGGCTTGTCAGGTTGCATGGCAGCCTTTCAAAATGGGTAGGCTAGCATGATCGTGCGCTCCTTCTTTTGGTGGCTTCCGTTGCTTGGCGCTTGCGCGACCGCGGGGAACCTCCGCGCCGGGGAGGCGAAGGAGATTGCGCCCACCGGCCGGCTGCGCGCCGCGATCAACCTCGGCAACGCGGTGCTGGCGCAGAAGGATCCGGCCACCGGCGAACCGAGCGGCGTCTCGGTGGACCTGGCACGGGAGTTGGGCCGCCGCCTGGGACTGCCGGTGGACTTGGTGGTGTACGACGCCGCCGGCAAGGTGGTGGAGGCGGTGAAGTCGGGCGCGTGGGACGTGGCCTTCGTGGCCATCGACCCCGAGCGTGCCGCGGAGATCTCCTACACCGCTCCGTATGTCGTGATCGAAGGCACCTATGCCGTGCCGGCCGACTCGCCCCTGCGACGCATCGAGGACGTGGACCGCGAAGGCGTTCGCATCGCCGTCGGCGCAAGGAGCGCGTACGACCTCTACCTGGCCCGGACGCTGAAGCACGCCCGTCTTGTGCGCGCACCCACTTCACCGGCAGCCATCGAGCTGTTCGAGAAGGAGAAGCTGGAGGCCGTCGCGGGCGTGAAGCCGCCGCTGGTGCAGCTGGCCCGCGGCGATCCGCGCGTACGCGTCATCGAAGGCCGGTTCATGACCATCGAGCAGGCGATGGCGGCGCCGCGGGGGCGCGCAGGCGCCGTGCGCTATCTCCGGGCATTCGTGGAGGAGATGAAGTCGTCGGGCTTGGTGGCCAGATCGCTGGAGAGGAGCGGCCAGCGGGATGCCCTGGTCGCCCCGCCGGCGCCAGCGGAGTGAACATCCCGTCAGGAGACGAGTGCCCTGCACCGATCCGGTGGCAGCGTGAGCCACACCGATGCGCCCGGCGCAAAAGTCTCTCCGGGCGGCGCTGTAATCCGCAGCTGCGTGCCTTCGGACGCCTCGACCAGATAGTCGCGGGATCCGCCGAGGAAGACGTTGCGGACTATCTTGCAACGGACGGCATTGCCCGATGCCGGCCGGATGGCGTGGTTGGAGATGGCGATGTCGTGCTGGCGGACGCAGACGGCCACTTGCGCGCCCTTGGCCAGGGCGGCCCCCTGGCATTCGATGGGCACGCCGGCGAACGAGACGTGCGTCGCGTCGAGGGCCGTTCCGCGCAGGATGTTGCTGCCGCCCAGGAAGCGGGCGACGAATTCCGAGCGCGGCCGCTCGTAGACCTCCTCGGGCGTGCCCAGCTGTTCGATGCGCCCCGCGTTCATCACCGCGATGCGGTCGGCGGCGGTCATCGCCTCGGCCTGATCATGGGTCACGTAGATGCTGGTGGTGCGGTACGCGTCGTGCAGCCGCCGCACCTCGAAGCGCATCTCCTCGCGCAGGTTGGCGTCCAGACTGGAGAGCGGCTCGTCGAGCAGCAGCGTGTCGGGCTGGACCACCAGGGCGCGCGCCAGCGCCACCCGCTGTTGCTGCCCGCCGGACAGCGCCGCGGGATAGCGGTCGGCGAAGGCGCTGAGGCGCGTGGTGGCGAGGATGGCCGAGACCTTGCCGGCGATGCTGGCGGCATCGAGCTTGCGGACCTTGAGGCCGTACGCGACGTTCTCGGCCACCGTCATGTGCGGCCAGAGCGCGTGTGTCTGGAATACCATGGAGACGTTGCGCTGCTCCGGCGGCAGCGCGCGGCCCTTCGAGGAGACCACCCGATCGCCGAGCAGGATCTCGCCCTCGGTCGGCTCGATGAACCCGGCGACCAGGCGCAGGGCCGTCGTCTTGCCACAGCCCGACGGCCCCAGCAGGCAGACCATCTGCCCGTCCTCGATCTCGAGCGAAACGCCGTCCAGCGCGGCCTCGCCGCCGAATCGCTTGCTGAGGCCGCGCAGGCTGACCGAGGACAAGGGGGCTCCTACTTGCCGGTGAAGACTGGCTTGCGCTTTTCCAGGAACGCCTTTCGGCCTTCGACGTAGTCCTGGCTGGCGAAGCAGCGGGCGACCAGGTCGGCCGCCCGCTTCAAGTCGCGCTCGCTCTCGGGCTTGAGGACCTCCAGCGAGATCTGCTTGATGGCGTCCACGGTCAGTGGCGCGTTGGCGGCCACGCCCTCCGCATACTCGCGGACGAAGGAGGCCAGCTCGGATTCGGGCAGCACGCGGTTGGCGATGCCCATGGCCAATGCTTCCGCGGCGCCGAACTGCCGCGCGCTGAAGAAGATGTCCTTGGTGTGCGCCGGCCCGATGGTGTCGATGAAACGCTTGAGCCC
>DASRTX010000362.1:0-3551 GCA_035655715.1 Myxococcales bacterium
CCCGATCGGGTACTGCTCCTCGAGCAGCGTCCACGGGTTCGGCTCGATCTGCTTCATGCCGAGCGAGATGCGCTTCGCCTTCGCGTCGACATCGAGCACGACCGCATTGACCTGGTCGCCGATGGCCATGACCTTCGACGGGTGCTTGACCCGCTTGGTCCAGCTCATCTCGCTGATGTGCACCAGGCCCTCGACGCCCGGCTCCATCTCGATGAAGGCGCCGTAATCGGTGAGGCTGACCACCTTGCCCGCGACGCGGGTGCCGGCCGGGAACTTCTCGGCGGCGTGCGCCCACGGATCCTCCTGGATCTGCTTGAGGCCCAGAGACACGCGCTCTGTGGCGGGGTCGAACTTGAGCACGATGACGCGCAGCTCGTCGCCGACGTTGAGCATCTCGCTGGGATGACCCACCCGGCCCCAGCTCATGTCGGTGATGTGGAGCAGCCCGTCGATGCCGCCCAGGTCGATGAAGGCGCCGTAGTCGGTGAGGTTCTTGACGATGCCGGTGAGGATGGCGCCCTCCTTCAACTTCTGGAGGGTGTCCTTCTTCAACGTCTCCCGCTCCTTCTCGAGCAGGACGCGCCGGCTGAGCACGATGTTGCCGCGCTTCTTGTTGAACTTGATCACCTTGAACTTGAACTTCTCGCCGATCAGCTTGTCGAGATTGCGGATCGGGCGGAGATCCACCTGGGAGCCGGGGAGGAACGCCTTCACGCCGATGTCGACGGAGAGTCCGCCCTTCACGCGCCCGACGATGGTGCCCTCGACGAGCTCGTCGCGCTCGCACGCGGCGGAGATCTCGTCCCAGATGCGCATCTTGTCGGCCTTCTCCTTGGAGAGGACGACCATGCCCGTGTCGTTTTCGCGCGACTCGAGCAGCACTTCCACCGCATCGCCGACCTTGACGTTGGGCTTGCCTTCGAGCAGGCCGAATTCTTGTAGTGGCACCTGGCCTTCGCTCTTGTAGCCGATGTCCACCACTGCGTAGTCCTTGGTGAGCTGGACCACGGTGCCGCGGACGATTTCGTTTTCTTTGAGTTCGCCACCCTTTGTTGAGCCCTTCCCCTTGAAGGACTCTTCGAGCATGGCGGCAAAGTTCTCTTCCTCGCCGCCGATCACATCAGTTTGCGGATTCGCCATGTACGGGTTTGCCTGCGATTCTTTGTCACTGCGCCCCCTGATAGGTCAGTGCCGCATGCCATGGGGAGTGATGGCAAACGGCGAAAAAGGACTCCGTCTGCGAAGCGGGCGGACCCTACTGAACGACCCTCGGAGTGTCAAGGCTGCCCGGGCATCAGATGCGTGAGGCGGATGGAGGCTTCACGGAAGCAGTGCTCCACCACCTCCTGCAGATCGATGCCGGTGGTTTCGACGCGAATGGCGTCCGGCGCAGCCTTCAAGGGAGCGATCGCACGCTCGCTGTCGTCGCGGTCGCGGCGGCGCTGGTCGGCGAGCACCTCTGCGAGGGGGACGTCGAGGCCCTTCTCCAACAACTCCGCGTGGCGTCGGGCGGCGCGCGCCTCGTCCGAGGCGGTGAGGAAGAACTTCACCTCCGCGTCGGGAAAGACGACGGTGCCGATGTCGCGCCCTTCCAGCACGGCGCCGCGCCTGGCGTGCCGGCCGAGGTCGCGCTGCAACTGCAACAACTCGCGGCGCACCACAGGCCGCGCCGACACCACGCTCGCGCCGCGGCTCATGCCTGGGGTTCGGATGGCTTCGCTCACGTCTTCCCCGGTCAACAGCACCCGGTCGCCCTGGAAGACCAGTTCCATGCCGCCGTGCAGGAGCCTCGCCAGCCCCTCGTCGTCGTCCCAGGACACGCCGGCGCGCTGCGCGGCCAGCGCCACGGAGCGGTAGATGGCTCCCGTGTCGATCATGGTGAAGCCCAGGCGGTGGGCGAGCTGGCGAGCGACCGTGCTCTTGCCCGCCCCTGCCGGACCATCGATGGCCACGATGGGCGCGCTCACGAAGAGCGCACATACCACAAGCGACGCGTCAGGCGTGCAGGGTCACCAGCATCACGACGCGCAGCGCGGCGACGGCGCCCACGGCCCACGGCAACCATTGCCGCGGAGCACGGTCCGTCTCGGGCAACTGCTCGTCTTCGTCGCCCGGGACGCTCGGTCCCATCCGATCCATGCCCTCCGCGACCAGGACGGGCGAGAAGACGCCCGGGCGGCGCAAGAGGAGGACGATGGCGAGAGCGGCGGCGACGACGAGCGCGATTGGCTCCATGATGGCCGCAAGCTGTGCGCGCCACGGGCTGGGTGGCTAGTGCAGCGGAGCGGACAACCGGGCGGGCGTTTGCTATCGTTCCTGGATGCGCATTCTCGTTCTCGCGATGCTCGCGGCCACGGCCGCCGTGGCCCAGCAGCAGGATTTCTCCAAGGTCGAGGTGAAGGCCGCCAAGGTGGCCGGCAACGTCTGGATGCTGACGGGCGCCGGCGGAAACATCGGCGTCACGGTCGGCGACGACGGCGTGGCCATCGTCGACGACCAGTACGCGCCGCTCGCGCCGAAGATCCACGCCGCGCTCCAGCAGCTTTCGCCCAAGCCGGTGAAGTTCCTGATCAACACGCACTGGCACGGCGACCACACCGGCGGAAACGCCAACTTCGCCGAGACGGCGGCCATCTTCGCGCACGCCAACGTCCGCAAGCGGCTGGCGGCGGGCGGCAAGATCATGGGCCGTGACGTGCCTCCGGCGGCAGCGGCCGCGCTGCCCATCGTCACCTTCGAGCAGGGGCTGTCTCTATGGTGGAACGGCGAGGAGATCCGCGCCATCCACCCCGGCCGTGGCCACACCGACGGCGACAGCGTGATCTGGTTCACCAAGAGCAACGTCGTGCACATGGGCGACGACTACTTCAACGGCATGTTCCCCTTTGTCGACAACGCCAGCGGCGGCAGTGTGCAGCGGCTGATCGAGTCGATCGACGTGATCCTGGGACAGATCCCCGCCGACGCGAAGGTGATCCCCGGTCACGGGCCGCTGAGCAACGTCCAGGAGTTGCGCAAGTTCCGCGGCATGCTCGAGGAAGTGGTGGCGGCGGTGAAGAAGGGCCTCGCCTCCGGCAAGTCGCCCGAGCAGCTCTCCAAGGAGAACATCCTCGCGCCCTGGGCCACGTGGGGCAACGGGTTCATCAAGCCCGACATGTTCGTCTCCATCGTGGCGGAGGATCTGGCGAAGAAGTAGGCAGGTGCGCAGCTTCGGCGCATGCCGATCAAGTCATTGCAGCAGCGGGCGAAGAAGGCCAAACGGCAGGGCGTGCCGGTTGCCGTCCACGACACCGACCTCGGCCGGGCGAAGGGCAGGCATGCCGCCAAGAAGAGCCGCACCGTGCGCGCTCTCGCGGGCGTTGCCGACCGCAAGGTGTCGCGGAAGAAGGCGCCGGGCGAAGGCAAGGCATCCCGGCGGCAGGCCGACTTCCCGCGCCCGGCCGGCGAGCCCAACCGCCCCCGCAACCGCGCTCGGGAGAGGATGGCGGGCACCGACCTGCGCGCGCCGAAGATCGGCTCCGAGGTCCCGTTCTAGAGTTTCGGGGACACCA
>DASRTX010000363.1:0-13427 GCA_035655715.1 Myxococcales bacterium
GGAGGCCGCCGGCTCGCCGCTCACCAACAAGTACGCCGAGGGCCTGCCGGGCAAGCGCTACTACGGCGGCTGCGAAATCGTCGACAAGGTGGAGCAACTCGCCATCGACCGGGCCAAGGCACTCTTCGGCGCCGAGCACGCCAACGTGCAGCCCCATGCGGGATCGCAGGCGAACATGGCGACCTATTTCGCCCTGATCCGGCCCGGCGATCGCATCCTCTCGCTTTCGCTCGCGCAGGGCGGCCACCTCACGCACGGCTCCCCCGTCAACTTCTCCGGCAAGCTCTTCGAGATCCACCACTACGGCCTCGATCCAAAAACCGAGCAGATCGACTTCGACGCCGCCCGCAAGCTCGCGCGCGAGGTGCGGCCGCGCGCGGTCCTCTGCGGCGCGTCCGCCTATCCGCGCACGCTCGACTTCGTCCGGCTGCGGGAGATCGCCGAAGAGGTGGGTGCGCTGATGATCTGCGACATCGCGCACATCGCCGGCCTGGTGGCGGTGGGGCTGCACCCCTCGCCGGTGCCGCTCTCCGACGCCGTCACCACCACCACCCACAAGACGCTGCGCGGACCCCGCTCCGGGCTGATCCTCTGCAAGCAGCAGCACGCCAAGGCGGTGGACTCCAACGTCTTCCCCGGCATCCAGGGCGGGCCGCTGGAGCACATCATCGCCGCCAAGGCGGTGGCGTTCGGCGAGGCCCTCAGGTCGGACTTCAAGGATTACCAGCAACGCATCCTCGACAACGCGCAGGCGCTGGCGGCCGGCCTGATCGAAGGCGGCCTGCGCCTGGTGGCCGGCGGCACCGACACGCACCTCATGCTCTGCGACCTGCGGTCCAAGAAGTTGACCGGCAAGGTGGCGGAGGCGGCGCTGCAGAAGGCGCACATCACCACCAACAAGAACATGATCCCCGGCGACCCGGAGAAGCCCTTCGTCACCTCGGGGCTCCGGCTGGGAACGCCGGCCCTCACCACCCGCGGGATGGGACCCTCCGAGATGAAGCACGTCGCGCGCCTGATCGTGCGCGTGCTGGACCACCCCGGCGACGAGACCGAGATCGGCAGGGTGCGCGGGGAAGTCCACGACCTCGCCAAGTCCTTCCCGCTCTACGCGAAGAGGCTGCCCTGATTGCCGATCGTGCGCGGCTCGGGTTTGCGCCGCCCCCGGTCAAGTCATGAAATGCCCTTTCTGCGCTGAGCTCGAGAACAAGGTGATCGACTCGCGCCTGTCCAACCAAGGCGCGGTCATCCGGCGCCGGCGGGAGTGCCTGGGTTGCCAGCGGCGCTTCACCACCTACGAGCGGGTCGAGGAGATCCTGCCCATGGTGGTGAAGAAGGACGGCCGGCGCGAGGCCTTCGACCGGCAGAAAGTGCTGGAGGGGCTCAAGCACGCCTGCCAGAAGCGGCCCGTCTCCGCCGAGCAGCTGGAAGAGGTGGTGGACGGCATCGAGCGGCGGCTTCAGGAAATGGGCGAGAAGGAGGTGCCCACCTCCGTGATCGGCGAGGCGGTGATGCGCGAGCTGGCCCGGCTCGACGAGGTGGCCTACGTGCGCTTCGCCTCCGTGTACCGCTCCTTCAAGGACCTCGGTGAGTTCATGAGCGAGCTGAAAGAGCTCATCTCCGAGCGCAAGACGCAGAAGAAGTGAATCCCGAACGCTTCATGCGCCTGGCGCTGGCCGAGGCGGAGAAGGGCCGCGGGCGCACGCATCCCAACCCGGTGGTCGGCGCGGTGGTGGTGAAGGGCGGCCGCATCCTGGCGCGCGGCCACCACGAGAAGGCCGGCCGGCCCCATGCCGAGGTCAACGCGCTTCGCCAGGCGGGCAGCCGCGCGCGCGGAGCCGACGTCTACGTCACCCTCGAGCCGTGCAACCACATCGGCCGCACGCCGCCCTGCACCGAGGCGCTGATCGCGGCGCGGGTGCGTCGGGTGATCTTCGGCAGCCACGACCCCAACCCTCGCGTCGAGGGCCACGGCGCGGCCCGCCTGCACAGGGCCGGCATCGAGGTCCAGGCGGGGCTGCTCCGCGAGGAGTGCGACGCGTCCAACGAGCCCTGGTTCAAGTACGTCACCACCGACATTCCCTGGGTGGTACTCAAGGCCGCCGTCACGCTGGACGGCAAGCTGGCCACGCGCGGCGGCGACTCGAAGTGGATCAGCGGCGAGGAATCGCGACTGCTGGTGCACCGCTGGCGCGACCAGCTCGACGCGGTGCTGGTGGGAGCGGGCACGGCGCGGGCCGACGACCCGCGCCTCACGGTGCGCGGCATCCGCGGGGGCCGCAACCCGCTGCGCGTGGTCCTGGGCGAAATCCCGCGCAAGGCGCGCATGCTGCGCGAGCCCGGCGCGAGCATCTCCGAATCCGGCCCGCTCCCGGGCGTGCTCCGGCGCCTGGGCAGGCGCGGGCTGACCAGCGTCCTGGTGGAGGGCGGCGCGCGGGTGCACGCCCAGTTCCTCCGGGCCGGCCTCTGGGACGAGCTACGCCTCTTCGTCGCGCCCAAGCTGTTCGGCAGCGACGGCCTCTCCTGGGCGGACTACCGCGGGCGGCCGTTGACCGGGTTCTCGGTGCGGTCGATCGCGCAGGTGGGCGGCGACGTGCTGATCATCGCCCGCCCGGTTGCGCGACCACGCGACCCGACTACCGGCGCCGGCCGCCGCCGTGGTGGACAACGCCGCCGCGGTTGAGGGCGCGGGAGTGCCAGCCGGGGAAGCCGCGCACCGGACGCGCCGAGCGGACGATCACTCCGACCTGCGCGCGCGGAACGACCCAGCGGTGGATGGGGGCCGTGAAGTGCGCGTGCGGCACCACGACCCAACCCGGCCAACGCCGCCCATAGACGAATCCGCGCGGCGCCAGCGGCGACCAGCAGGCGTAGCCGTTCACCCACCGCCACGAGACCCACGCGGGCGACCAGACGTAGCCGGGCACCCAGAACCAGCCGAAGCCGGCGCGCCAGCCCCAGCGGCCATAGTGGTAGACCGCCCATCCCCAGGGCACGGGCGCGGCGAACGACCAACCATAGCCGGTGCTGACCCACTGTCCGTCGGCATACGGCTGCCAGTCGGGCCCCACGCCCGCGGGCTGCCACACGCGGCCGTACTCGGGTGTGTCGATCCAGCGGCCGTAGGCAGAGAGCTGCGTCTGGAAGAGCGCCTGATCGGGCGGCTGCGGCGGAGGCTCGGCAGAAGCTGAGGCGCCGGGTGGCGCTTCGTTGCCCGGCATCTGGTCGTCCGGGGGCGGGGGAGGCGGCTCGAACTGCGGAGAGTCGGGCCCCTGCTGGGCCAGTGCGGACCGGGCGACGCCGGCCGAGGCGAACAGCATGGCCAGCGCGAGTGCGAGAGGGCTGCGAAGCGTCATGCCCATTGGATGCTCCTGGACCCGGGAGATTCAAGCGGGCGAGCGTGTCTGGGAAGGTGTATACCGCGCTCGTGTTCACCGGTCTCATCGAGGACCTCGGCACGGTGGCCGCCGCCGAGCGCGTGTCGCGGGGCATCCGGCTCACGGTGCAGACGCGCCTGGGCCTGGACCACGGCGCCAGCATCGCGGTGGACGGGGTGTGCCTGACGGCGGTGGACCTCGCCCCGGGCCGCTTCACGGCGGACGTCAGCGCCGAGTCGCTGGACAAGACCACGTTGGGGGAGCGGAAGGTGGGCGACCGTGTCAACCTCGAGCGCCCGCTCGCGCTGGGCGGCAGGCTGGGCGGACACCTGGTCCTGGGACACGTGGACGGCGTGGGAAAGATCGACGGCCGCGAGGAGGTGGGCGAGGGCGTCCGGGTGGAGCTGCGCCTGCCCCCGGGCATCGCTCCGCTGGTGGTCTACAAGGGGTCCATCGCGCTCGACGGCATCTCGCTCACCGTCAACGAGCTCCTGGATCCGGACCGCATCGCGCTCTTCCTCATCCCCGAGACGCTGCGGGCCACCACCTGGGGCGAGAAACCTCGGGGAGCGCGGGTGAACGTCGAGGCCGACATCCTGGGCAAGCACGTGGCCCGCCTGCTTCAATTCGAAAGGTGAGGGAACCAGTGGACGAAAACATCGCGCGCGTCGAGGCGGCCCTGGAGGACCTGCGCAAGGGGCGCATGGTCATCCTGGTGGACGATGCCGAGCGCGAGAACGAGGGAGATCTGGTATTGGCGGCGCAGTTCGTCACGCCCGACGCCATCAACTTCATGGCCAAGCACGCGCGCGGCCTCATCTGCCTGAGCCTGACGGAGCAGCAAGTAAAACGGTTGGGCCTGACCATGATGGTGAGCGAGAACCAGAGCACCTACGCCACCGCCTTCACCGTCAGCATCGAGGCGGCGCGCGGCGTGAGCACCGGCATCAGCGCGCACGACCGCGCCGTCACCGTCAAGGCGGCCAGCAATCCGGAGGCGAAGCCGGAGGACGTGGTGCGGCCCGGGCACGTCTTCCCGCTCCGCGCGCGCAAGGGCGGCGTGCTGGTGCGCGCGGGTCAGACCGAGGGCAGCGTCGATCTCTGCCGCCTGGCCGGCCTCACTCCGGCCGGGGTGATCTGCGAGGTGATGAACGACGACGGCACCATGGCGCGGATGCCGGATCTGGAGAAGTTCGCCGCGCAGCACGGCCTACACGTGCTCGGCGTGGCCGACATCATCCACTACCGCATGCAGCGCGAGGCGCTGGTGCGCCGCGGAGCCGAGGCCCGCGTGCCCACCGAGTTCGGCGGCGAGATGCGCTGCATCGCCTACGAGAACGAGGTGGACAACGCGCAGCACGTCGCCTTCGTGAAGGGAACGTGGGAGCCCGACGAGCCGGTGCTGGTGCGCGTCCACTCCAAGTGCCTGACCGGCGACGTCTTCGGCAGCCGCCGCTGCGACTGCGGCCCGCAACTGCACCGCGCCCTGGAGATGATCGACCAGGCCGGGAAGGGCGTGCTGGTGTACCTGGACCAGGAGGGCCGCGGCATCGGCCTGATCAACAAGCTGCGCGCCTACAACCTGCAAGACGAAGGGCACGACACCGTGGAGGCCAACGAGCGCCTGGGCTTCAAGGCGGACCTGCGCGACTACGGCATCGGCGCACAGATCCTGCGGGACGTGGGCGTGCGCAAGCTCCGGCTGATGACCAACAACCCGAAGAAGATCGACGGGCTCAAGCGGCTCTACGACCTGGAGGTGGTGGAGCGCGTACCCATCGAGGCGGGCCTCTCGCCGCACAACGAGAACTATCTCCAAGTGAAGCGGGACAAGATGGGCCACCTGCTCTCGCTCTCGAAGAAGTAGGATGCGCGCGCGATGAGCACCGGGTCCCCGAAAGATGCCTCGCTCACTGCAGAGGGGCTGCGCTTCGCCATCGTCGCCACGCGCTGGAACGCGGAGATCGTCGATCAGCTGCTGGAAGGAGCGCAGCGCGCGCTCGCGCAGCACCAGGCCGACGACGTGCGCGTGTACCGCTGCGCCGGCGTGTTCGAGCTGGCGCCGCTGGCGGCGCGGGTGGCGCGCAAGGGCGGCGTGGACGGCATCGTCGCGCTGGGCTGCCTGATCCGCGGGGGCACCGACCATTACCGGGTGCTGTCCGACCAGGTCACCCGATCGCTGGGCGCGCTGGCGCTGGAAGGCGGCACCAATCCTCGTCCCCTGGCGGTGGCCTTCGGCGTGCTCACCTGCGAGACGCTGCAGCAGGCGCAGGAGCGCGCCGATCTGCGCGGCGCCGACAAGGGAGGCGAGGCCGCCCTGGCCTGCGTCGAGCAGGTCCACGCGCTGAAGGAAGTCGGCTGATGGGCTCGCGGACCAAGGCGCGCGAGTGCGCGTTACAGGCCCTCTACCAGCTGGACACCAGCGGCGGCGACGCCCGCGACGCGGTGCGCGGCGTGATGGCGCACTTCGAGGAGGCGGACGGAGAGACCGAGCGGTTCGCCGACGAGCTGGTGCGCGGCGTCCAGTCGGAGCGCGCGCAGATCGACGCCCTCATCCAGCAGACCAGCACCAACTGGAAGCTCGATCGCATGGCCCGCGTGGATCGCAACATCCTGCGCCTCGCGGTCTACGAGATCCTGCGGCGCGCCGACGTGCCCGTGCGCGTGACGCTGAACGAGGCCGTGGAGCTGGGCAAGAAGTTCGGCTCGGAGGAGTCGTCGGCGTTCGTCAACGGCGTGCTCGACCGCATCGCCCACATGGACCTGCCCAACAGCACGCCCAAGAAGGCCTGATGGATCTCTCCTTCTTCCCGCTCACGCTGGACGCGATGGATCAGGCGCCGGCCGACTCGCTCTGCCTCTTCATCCCCTCCGACGAGCGGCCGCTGACCGGCCTCGCCGGGCTGGTGGACTGGCGGCTCACAGGCAGGCTCTCGCGGCTGCTCAAGGGCGGCCTGCTCACCGGCGATGCAGGGGAGGCGGTGCTGACGCAGCCGGGAACCCGCCTCGCCTTTCGCAAGATGTTCCTCTTCGGCGTGGGTTCGGCGTCGCAGCCGGAAGACGAGCTGCGGCTGCGCGTGGGCGAGGCGCTGCGCAAGCTGGCCCAGGCGGGCGTGCAGGAGGTGGCGATGCAGCTGCCGGCGCGGCTTCCGCCCGAGGTCGGGGTCAAGGCGCTCATCGAGGAGCTCTCGGGGCCAGGCCGCGCGTTGGTGTTCGGCTCGGACCCGCAGAAGCTGGTGTCGGCGCTCTCGCAGACCGCAAGAGGATTCGCGCGCGTGGAGCAGCGCGTGGTGAAGGTGCCTTCGCCGGCGCCGACGCTTCCCAAGGCCTCGCCGCTTCCCTTCGCGCCGCAGTCTCCTTCCGACCCTCCGGTGGCCCCGGCGCTCCCTTCCGAGCCACCGCCCGCCGAGGAAAAGAAGCCACCGGGCCAGGGCCCGCAACGGTACGTGCCACAGGCGCCGCGGCAGAACGTCTTCGAGAAGAAGAAGAAGTGAAGGACGTAGACGTGGGGGTCGACGTCAACGTCAACGATCACGTCAACGCACACGCCGGACGCGCACCGCGACGTTCCGCCAGGAATTCTCTTCCACCAGCAGGCGCTGTGCGGGCGACTCGACCACCACTTCGCGGGCGTCGTTCCAGATCACCTTCACGGGAACGGTGCCCGCGGCGATGAAGACGTCGGCGCGGGCCTGCACGGGAGCTGCGGCTCCGCGGAGTGCGACGTGCGTGGACAGCGAATTTCCACACCGCACCTCGAACACGTCGGCCTGCGTGCGTCCGTCCGGAGAGCGCGACTGCGCGATCTCCCGCGTCGCGCACGGCTCCTCGGCCGGCTGGCTGCGCCAGAACCAGAGCGTGGCGAAGCCGACTGCCAGCATGATGGCCGACAGCGCCACCAGGAGCTTCACGGCGTCAGGCGCTCCATCATGCGGGGAAAGGGGATGGTCTCGCGCACGTGGTGCAGGCCGCAGATCCACGCCACCGTCCGCTCCACGCCGAGGCCAAAGCCCGAGTGCGGCACCGACCCGTACTTGCGCAGATCGAGGTACCACTCGAACGCCTCGAGCGGCAGCTTGTGCTTCTCGATCTCGCCCTTGAGCGTGGCGTAGTCGTCCTCGCGCTGCCCTCCACCCACGATCTCGCCATAGCCCTCCGGCGCCAGCACGTCCACGCCCAGGGCCACCTTGGGGTCCTTGGGGTCCTTCTTGAAGTAGAAGGCCTTCATCTCCGCCGGGTAGCGGTGGACCAGCACCGGGCGATCGAACTGCTTGCAGAGGATGGTCTCCTCGTCGCCGCCCATGTCGTCGCCCCATTTGATGGGGTGGCCCGTCCTCTGGATATATTCAATGGCTTCGGTGTAGGTGATGCGCGGGAACGGTTTCTGCACGCGGCGGAGCGCCTCCACGTCGCGCTCCAGCACGGACTTCAGCTCCGGCTCGTGCTTTAGCAACACCGTCTGCACGACGTTGACGATGAAGTCCTCGACCAGGTCCATGTTGCCGTCGAGGTCCAGCCAGGCGACCTCGGGCTCCACCATCCAGAACTCGGTCAGGTGCCGCCGCGTCTTGCTCTTCTCGGCGCGGAAGGTAGGTCCGAAGACGTAGGCCTTGCCCACCGCCATCGCCGCGGCCTCTCCGTAGAGCTGCCCCGACTGCGTGAGGAAGGCCTTGCCGAGGTCGAAGTAGGGCACCTCGAAGAGGGTGGAGGTCCCTTCGCAGGCCGCCGGCGTGAGGATGGGCGAGTCCACCAGCGTGAAGCCGCGCGAGTCGAAGTAGTCGCGGATGGCCTTGATGATGCTGTGCCGGACCGCCAGGACGGCCCGCTGCCGCGAGGAGCGCAGCCAGAGATGGCGCTTTTCCTGGAGGAAGCCCACCCCGTGCTCCTTGGGCTGGATGGGGTAGCCGGCCTCGCCCTGCATCACCTTGAAGTCCGCCACTTGCAGCTCGAAACCGATGGGGCTGCGCGGGTCCTTGGCCACCTTGCCGCGCACCTCCAGGGAAGATTCCTGTGACGCCTTGTCGGCGGCGGCGAAGGCGGCCTCGGGAACGTCCTTCTTCGACACCACGCACTGGATGGTGCCGGTGCCGTCGCGCACCTGGAGGAAGTGGAGCTTGCCACTCGATCGCTTGGCGTAGAGCCAGCCGCGCAGCAGGACTTCCTGCCCGTCGTGCGCCGCGATGTCCTGGATGTACACGTGCTTTTCCATGGGGGCGCGGATGGTATTGCCGTTGCGCCCGCGCGTCGAGTACGACGTTGCGATGCTGGCAATGCTCCTGGCGATCGGGGTGGCCGGTCCTTCGGCAGGGGCCGTGCGCGTGCCCAGCAGCGAGCGCGCCTGGGGCGGCGTGCGCGAGCGCGGCCCCGAGCGCGTGGCCGACTACGATCTGTCGGCGGTGCTCGATCCGTTCAAGCACACCCTGGTGGGCAAGGAGCGGCTCGTCTGGAGGAACCGCAGCAGCGAGCCTGTCTCCTCGCTCTACGTGCACCTCTACCTGAACGCCTTCGAAGGCCCCGGCAGCACCTTCGCCCAGGAGCGCCTACGCCATGGCGGCTTCCGCACCGACGTTACGACGAAGAAGGGCGAGTGGGGCTACATCGAGCTCGAGCAGGTGACGCAGGCGGGGAAGCCGGTTCCCTGGGTCTTCGTGCATCCCGACTCCGGGCCCGAGACCGACCGCACCGTCGCGCGGTTCGATCTCCCCCGCCCGGTCCCGCCCGGCGAAACCACGGTGCTGGAGATCGCGTTCCACGACCAGCTCCCGCGGGTAGTGGCGCGTACCGGCTGGTTCGGCACCTACCACCTGGTGGCGCAGTGGTTCCCCAAGGTGGGCGTGCTGGAGCTGCCCGGCGAGCGCGGCGCCACCGAGCCGCGCTGGAACTGCCACGAGTTCCATCTCTACAGCGAGTTCTACGCGGACTTCGGCGACTACACGGCGGAGATCACGCTGCCGCGGGGATACGTGTTCGGGTCGGTAGGCATGGAGATCGCGCCGCCCACCGAGACACCGCAGGGCGTGCAGCATCACGTCGCGCAGAAGGACGTGCACGACTTCGCCTTTGCCGCCTGGGACGGGTTCCGCGTCCTCGAGGGCGAGTCCAGCCCGGAAGCGGGGGAGCAGGGCGCCGTCCACGTGAAGGTGGTCTACCCGGACGAGTACGCCGAGTCGGCGCGCATCGCGTTGCGCTCCACGCAGGACTCGCTGGCCTACTTCGGCCGCACGCTGGGACCGTATCCGTACCCGCAGGTCACCGTCGTCGTCCCGCCCTGGAACGCCATCGAGTCGGGCGGCATGGAGTACGAGACTTTCTTCACCACCGTGGGCGCGCTGGGTCCGCCGCTGTTGCAGGGCGTCCGCTTCGTCACCGTCCACGAGTTCGGCCACGGCTACTTCATGGGCCTGCTCGCCACCAACGAGTTCGAGGAGCCCTTCCTCGACGAAGGCCTGAACGAGCTCTGGGACGCGCGCATGCTGCGGGACGAGCCGATCCAGTTCCCGGCACCGGGGCTGCTCGGCGCGTTGGGCCTGCGCACGCCGCCCCTGCGTCTCTTCGACCTCGAGCGCAGCGGCACCCAGCGCTTCCAGGCCGACCCCATCGCCGGCAACTCCTGGGACCGCTGGTCGCGCGGGAGCTACGGCCTCGTGTATTCGCGCACCGCGGTGGTCTTCCACGATCTCGAGCAGCGGCTCGGCGGCGACGTGCTCGAGCGGGGCTTCCGCGAGTACTACCGGCGCTGGCGCTTCCGCCATCCTTCCACCGCCGACTTCGAGCAGGCGCTGGTCGACGCCGGCGGCGAGCAGGTGCGCCGCTTCTTCGCCGAGCAGGTCTACGCCAACAACCCCGTGGACGATCGCATCGAGGGGATCGAGACCCGCGAGCTGGTGCCGCTGCCCGGCACCTCCGTGCAGGCGGGCGGCCTGCGCGTGGAGCTGGACGAGGCCCAGGCCCACGAGCAGGAGCGCAACGCGCGCGAGGCATTCAAGAAGGCGCACCCGGGCGCGAAGCCCGAAGACCCTGGGCCGTTCCCCTGGCAATCCGCCGTTCGCGCGCGCAGGTATGGCGCGGAGGTGTCCCAGACGCTGATGGTCCAGTTCGACGGGGGCGGCACCGAGACCCTGGCGTGGCCGGCCGGCGAGCGATGGCACCGGTGGGTCTTCGAAAAGCCGGTGAGGGTGGCGTCGGCGCGGCTCGATCCGGAGCGCAAGATATTGCTCGATCTGGACAAGCTCGACGACGGCAAGACGCGCGAAGCCGCGCCGGCCGCCTCGCGCCGCTGGACGCTGGAGTTCGGCGCATGGTGCGGGCTGCTCCTCTCGATGCTGGAGGCGCTGTGATCACCCCGCGCCTCTTCCGCCGGGCGCTCCGGCGCAGCCTGCAGTGGCGGCTGCTTCTGCTCTGGTGGGCCTCGCTGGTGCTGCCGTCCGTCATCGCGGCCGTGCCCGTCTTTGCCTTCCTGCGGCGGCAGCTGGACCACGCGCCGGAAGCCGCGCGGTCGGTGGCGTTCGTCGACGGCGCCACCCTGATCGAGCTCGTCCGCCAGCTCGACGAGAATGGGGTCTCGACCTCCATCGGTTTCGCATCCGTCGCCGCGGCGCTGCTGGTCATGGCGATCTCGCCGTTCGTGGCGGCCGCCACCCTCGCGGCTGCCCGCGCCGACGAACCGCCCGGCCTCGGGCGCCTGCTGGCGGGCGCGGGCGAGCTGTACGGGAGGATGCTGCGGACGCTGCTCGCAGGCCTCCTGCCGGTGGGATTGGGCGCGGGTCTCGCCGCCGGCGCGTTGCGGCTGGCGGTGCGAGCCACAGAGCGATCCGTCACCGAGGGGGCTGCGAACCGCGCCCTGATCCTGGGGACCTGCGCGGGCGCGCTGGCGTTCTTCGTCTGTCATCTGACAGTCGACGCCGCGCGCGCGCAGTTCGCCGCCGGTCCCGGGCGCCGCTCGGCCGTGCTCGCGCTCTGGGCGGGCATCCGCCTTTTGATCCGCCGACCGCTGCGCGCAGCCGCCTTGGGCGGGTTGGGCGCGCTCCTGGGCGTCGGGGGCGCGCTTGGGCTGATGGCGCTACGGCTCCGGATCGTCCAGGCGGGTCCCGCCTCGATCGGGCTCGCCTGGCTGCTTGCCCAGGCGGCGCACCTCCTGGTGGGCTGGGGCCGCGCGGCGCGCATCTTCGGGCTGGCGGAGCTGGCGCAGGCCGACGCGGCGGATCGGGAGCGCTCCGGCTTCCGCATGGAGCCGCCCGCCGGCAGCCCCACGCCCGCGCAAGTCATACATTCGACGACTCTTTCCGCACTGGAGCCCCCAAGGTCTGGCGCGTCGCGCTAGAATCCCCTTTTTTGGGAGGCTCCGGGCTTTGCCCGGAGCCGGGCGGAGGGCGCAGCCCGTAGCATTTGGAGGAGGCTCCTGGCTTTGCCCGGAGCCGGGCGGAGGGCGCAGCCCGTAGCATTTGGAGGAGGCTTCCGGGCTTTGCCCGGAGCCGGGCGGAGGGCGCAGCCCGTAGCATTTGGAGGAGGCAACGCGACCGTGCAGGATAGGTACGACGCGAAAGAGATCGAGCCACGCTGGCAGGATCACTGGGCAAAGAACGACCTGTTCCGGGCCGGCACCCGGCCGGGAGCGCCCAAGAAGTACGTCCTCGCCATGCTGCCGTACCCCTCCGGCGAGATGCACATGGGGCACGCGCGGGTCTACTCGATCACCGACGTGCTCGCCCGCTATGCGCGCAAGCGCGGCTTCGACGTCCTGCACCCCTTCGGCTGGGACTCGTTCGGCTTGCCCGCGGAGAACGCCGCCATCAAGGAGGGCGTGCATCCCGCGATCCGCACCCCGAAGAACATCCAGAGCTTCAAGCAGGACGTGATCTCGCTGGGCATCTCGGTGGACTGGTCCACGGAGATCGCCACCTCCGACCCCGCGTACTACCGCTGGAACCAGTGGTTCTTCCTCCGCATGCTGGAGCGCGGGCTGGTCTACCGCCGCCGCGCCAAGGTGAACTTCTGTCCGAGTTGCAACACCGTGCTCGCCAACGAGCAGGTGGAGGAAGGGCGCTGTTGGCGCTGCGGCAGCGTGGTCGTCGAGCGGGAGATCCCCGAGTGGGCCTTCCGCATCACCGCCTACGCCGACAAGCTCCTGGAGGGCCTGCAGCGCATCGACTGGCCCGAGCGCGTGGTCGCCATGCAGCGCAACTGGATCGGGCGCTCCGACGGCCTGGAGATCGAGTTCCCGCTCAAGGGCAAGAAGGGCACGGCGTTCCGGGTCTTCACCACCCGCGCCGACACCATCTTCGGCGCCACCTACGTGGCGGCGGCCCCCGACCACCCGCTGGTGCGGGAAATGGCGCCGGCGGCGAAGAAGGCCGAGTTGCAGGCCTTCGCGGAGAAGGTGCGCCGCGCCGCGAAGGAGGTGGGCGAGGGCGCCCAGGCCGCCGAGAAGGAGGGAATCGACACCGGCATCCGCGCCAAGAACCCCTTCACCGGCAAGGAGGTTCCGGTCTGGGTGGCGAACTTCGTCCTCTCCGGCTACGGCACGGGCGCGGTGATGGCGGTGCCGGCGCACGACCAGCGCGACCACGAGTTCGCGTTGAAGTACGGGCTGCCCATCACCCCGGTGGTGCGTCCCGAAACGGAGGCCGACGGCTCTGCCGGTGGCCGGGCGGAGGCCGCAGGCCGCAGCATTGGAGGCGATAGCGAGCCGGCCAGGGACAAGGCGTACACCGACTACGGCGTGCTCTTCGACTCCGGCGAGTTCACCGGCATGCCCTCGGAGCAGGCGCGGCTGGCCATCGCCGCCGAGGCGCAGCGCCGCGGCATCGGCCAGCCCGCGGTCAACTACCACCTGCGCGACTGGGGGATCTCCCGCCAGCGGTACTGGGGAACGCCGATCCCCATCGTCTACTGCCCGAAGGACGATCCGGAAGGGAAGGGCATCCCGGTCCCCGACTCCGAGCTGCCGGTCGAGCTGCCGGACATCGATGTCAAGGAGGTGCTCACCGGGGTCGGCGAGCCGCCGCTCGCGAAGGTCACCTCGTGGGTGAACACGCGCTGTCCGATCTGCGG